>JAKURV010000003.1 GCA_022452035.1 Acidimicrobiales bacterium
AAACCTCGTCCAGGAATTCCCAGTCGGTCGCAACCGGGTGGTCCACGCGGTGTCCGACGTCTCTTTCGATCTCCGCAAAGGGGAGACCCTGGGCATTGTTGGAGAATCCGGCTGCGGTAAGTCCACGACAGCTCGAGCCTTGGTCCAACTCCCACCGCCTACCAGCGGACGGGTGGTTCTCGACCCCGGCTCCGAAGATGAGATCGACCTGACCGGCCTATCAGGTAACGACCTGCGCGATGTACGGCCGAGACTCCAGATGATCTTCCAGGACCCGATCTCGTCGCTGAACCCACGGCGGCGGGTAAAAGACATCGTCAGTGAGGGTCTCGAAATCTGGTCCGACGGCGACATCGGGACCGAAGGAAGGGAACGAGTCGCAGAAGTCCTCCACGCCGTAGGCATCGACCTGGCAGCGGCGGCCTCCCACCGGCCACACCAGTTCTCTGGCGGACAGTGCCAGCGGATCTCCATCGCCCGGGCGCTCACCGTGAACCCGGAGATCCTGATTTGTGACGAGCCGGTCTCAGCTCTCGACGTTTCAGTCCAGGCAAAGATCCTGAACCTCCTGGAGGACATGAAGGCCCGCTACGACCTGAGCCTCGTGTTCATCAGCCACGACCTGTCGGTGGTTCGCAATGTGAGCGACCGAGTCGTCGTGATGTACCTGGGAAAGCTCTGCGAGGTGGGCGACGCTGACCGCCTCTACGAGGCCCCGACCCACCCGTATACCAGGGCGCTGCTTGCCTCGGCACCCGAGCCGGCCCAATCAGTCGGCGTTGCCGACGCAGTCCTAGGCGACGAAATTCCTTCTCCCACCGACCCGCCGTCCGGCTGTCGATTCCGGACCAGATGTCCGGCGGCCTTCGACAGGTGCGCCGTCGAAGAACCGCAGATGCGACAACTAGGCGAGGACCACTTCGTGGCCTGCCACCTGCCGTCAACCTGATCGCGACGCTGCAAGCGCCTGATCAGCGGACTACACCCTCCCAGGCAGAACGCTCGTCAGCCCGAGGGTCATGAAGTAGACCGCACTGTTCGTCAAGTTCCATGACTACCCGGTCATCCGGTGAGTAACGAGGCCAGACGCCAAGCGTCGACGTGGACGGGTCACCGTCGCGGATAAAAGCGATCCAAGCGTCGTGCATGATTTCGGCCAGTTCAGTCGGTACATCACCGGGCCCCAGGAACACGTCCACTCCCGCCTGGTCAATGGTGTTGAAGGTGAAGGGGATCTCCAAGGCGTGGGCGGCCCCGAACAGGCCGTCAAAGGCCCGAGAATCCCAGGAGAACCGGTACATCCAAGTATCGGCACCGTGGGCACTCCGGTATTCGGCGTGACGGATAGCCGGGATGCCGAACACCAGGTCCGACGCAATGGCACAAGCCACCCATCCGGGCGTGGCATCGCCTAGCCGTCGCCGGTACACGTCAACCAGGGCGTCTGGGTCGTCGGCGATCCTGGCCACCATCTCGGCCGCTTGGTCGGAGTCCATGGCCGACACTCCCCACAGGGCCATCTCGTCCTCGTTGGTGCCGGTTAGCAGGGCCACGTCGGACCCTGCCCCGCTTGCGATCAGGTCCCGGGGGTCGTCGGGAAGGGCCTCGTGGCCCCACACCGGATAGAAGGGCTCCTGGCTTCGGCCCGTCTGCTGGCCACTCTCCTCGGCAACCTTCTCGGCAGCTTCAAGTATCCGTTTCACGTCCATGGACATCAGGTCGTCAGCCGACGGACCACCCAGCTGGTTCAGGAAACTTCCGGCAATCTCGCGGCCGTCATCAGGGTCAAAGGTGTGGTGGGCGGCCCCACTCTGGGCAATAGCCCGGTGGAACAGACCGTCAGTGGTCGACATGGCCAGCATGTTGGTGACGCTGAACGCCCCAGCTGACTCCCCTCCGATGGTGACCCGATCGGGGTCACCGCCGAACGCTTCGATGTTCTCGTGGACCCACTGCAGGGCCGCCACCTGGTCCAGGGTGCCATTGACGCCACAGGTAGCGAAGTCGTCGCCCAGGTGGCCGGCCAGGTCGCAGAACCCGAGGGCTCCCAACCGGTAGTTGATGGTCACCACGACGATGTCGCCCCGGGTAGCAAACGAGGTGCCGTCGTACCAGGGGGTAGCCCCCTGGCCGTGCTTGTAGGCACCGCCGTGGATCCACACGTAGACGGGACGTCGGGCATCGTCACAGGCCGGGGTGACGACGTTCAGGTACAGGCAGTCTTCGTCCCACGGAATCTCGAACCGGTTCGTGAGGCCCTCGCCCGGCAGTTGGGCTGATGCCGGACCGAATCGTCGGGAATCTCGGATGCTGTCCCACGGTTTCGGAGATTCGGGGGCCCTGAAGCGTCGTGATCCGACCGGTGGGGCGGCGTACGGAATTCCAGCGAACAACTGGACGCCTCGACGGTGACGGCCCTGAAGTTCTCCCTGATCGACCAGGGTGATCGGGTAGTCGTCCGGACTTGCATCGGTGGTCATGCGGCGACCTTCAAGGAGGATGAAGACATGTCTGGACGGTACCGGTCAGACATGCCTGGATCCGCTTCCGGGGGCGGGCGTGGCTTCTCCTCGCATCAGTGTTTCCCACAGTTCGGCGTAAAGGCCGCCAGCGTCTCGGAGTTCCGGATGACGTCCGCGTTCGACGATCCGGCCGTCGTCGACCACCACGATTTCGTCCGCGTCGATGATGGTGGAAAGTCGGTGGGCGATGACGATGGCGGCCCGTCCGGCAAGTGCGGCAGCTAGGGCTTGTTGCACGACGGCTTCATTTTCAGCGTCGAGATGACTGGTGGCCTCGTCGAGTATGACTACTGACGGGTCCTTCAGCAGCAGGCGGGCGATAGCCAGGCGTTGCTTCTCTCCACCCGACATGCGGTGGCCACGCTCGCCAACCACCGTGTCATATCCATCGGGCAGGCGTTGCACCACATCGAGGATGCGAGATGCCCGACAGGCCTCATCCAGCTCAGTGTCGGTGGCGTCGGGTCGGGCGTACCGGAGGTTGGCGCCCACCGTGTCGTGAAACAGGTGGGGGTCCTGGGTGACCACGCCGATTCGGGCCCGCAGGTCGTCTTGACGCACTGACCGTATGTCGTGTCCATCGAGGGTGATTGACCCCTCGGTTACGTCATAGAGCCGAGGAACGAGGGAGGCCAGGGTGGACTTTCCAGATCCCGACGGTCCGACGATGGCCAGCATCTGCCCGGGCCGGACTTCGAGGTCGACTTCGTGGAGCACGGTGTGGCCGGGCTTGCCAGGCGCAGCGTCGGTCTCTAGCGAAGCGACCGAGGTTTCGTCGACCGTTGGGTACCGGAATGAAACCTTGCTGAAGACCATGTGGCCGTCGGCGGTAGGGAGGGCCCGGGCATCAGGTGCATCGGCGACAGGGTTAGGGGCGTCAAGCACCTCGAATACCCGTTCAAAGGAAACGAAGGCCGACATGACATCTACGCGGGCGTTGGTTAGCTGGGCTAGTGGCCCGTAGAGCAGGGCAACGAGCACTCCCATGGAAGCCAGCGTGCCGATGGTGATGGTCTCGTTTATAGCTAGCGAACCGCCGACCCAGTAGACGACGGCAGTGCCAACGGCCCCCAGAAGGGTCAGCGCGATGACGAAGGCCCGGCTGAACAGGGCCCCGCGGATCCCAATATCACGGACTCGCCCGGCCCGCTCTTGGAAGCCTTCGGTTTCTTCGTCGGGTCGTCCGAACAACTTGACCAATTGGGCCCCTGAGACGTTGAAACGCTCGGTCATCGTGGCGTTCATCGAGGCATTGAGGTTCATGCCCTCTCGGGTGATACCAGCCACGGTTCGACCGACTCGGCGAGCCGGAAGGATGAACAGCGGGAGCAGGACCATGGCCAGAAGGGTGATCCGCCACTCCAGGAGGAAAAGAGTGACCAAGGTGGTTACTGCCGTAATCCCATTGGAGACGACCGTGCCGAGCGTTCCGGTCAGCGCCCGTTGGGCCCCGATCACGTCGTTGTTGAGGCGGCTGACCAGAGCACCGGTCTGGGTGCGGGTGAAGAACGACAGAGGGAGGCGCTGGACGTGGTCGAACAATGCCACCCGCAGATCGAAGATGAGGCCTTCACCAACCGTGGATGACGCCCACCGTTCCACGAACGACAAGACGGCCTGGGCGAGTGCCGCAGCGACCACTAGCAGGCCGAGCACGGTGAGGCGGTCGCGGTCGCCAACCACGATGGCCTTGTCGATGATTTCCCGAAAGAGGAGGGGTGGGACTACACCGAGCAGCGAGGACAGGGTCACCACGATGAGGAAGCCGGCAACCATCCTCCGGTAGGGGCGGGCGAAACCCCAGACCCGCCTCCTGGTCTCGCGGTCGACCTGTGACGGCGTGTCTGACTGATACGACATCACATGGAGGAGATGCATAGCGTTGCTCACCGCCCGAGCCTACGGAGCACCAGTGCGTCCGGGTAATCTGACGTTCCGTCAGGTATGCGGGAGCCCGGCGGATCCAACCTGGGAGGCATTACAAGCATGGGCCTAGACGCCAACCGACCGTTAGGCGGTCTCAAGGTGATCGAGAGTTCACTGCTCGGCCCCGGCCTGGTGGCCACCTTCCTGGCCGACCTGGGCGCCGACGTGGTCAAGGTGGAGCCGCCGTCTGGTGACTACATCCGGCAGATGACGTGGCCCATCGTGGACGGCACCTCACTGCTCCACCTCCACACCCACCGGGGCAAGCGCAGCATCGCCCTCGACCTCAAAACCGACGACGGCCTCGGGATCTACCGCGACCTGGTGCGAGAGGCCGACGTGGTGGTGGAGGCCATGCGACCGGGTTCGCTGGCCCGCCTAGGGATCGGCTTTGACGATCTTGTAGCCGTCAACCCTCAACTGGTCTTCTGCTCCGTGTCTGGCTACGGCGCCACGGGCCCCTACCGAGACATGCCCAGCCACGGCATCGCCTACGACACGTGGGCCGGTCTCATCGAGCCGGCCGTCGACGACCAGGGGTTCACCCGGATTCCCACGCTGCCCAACATCGGGATCAACGTCGGCCCCCTGATCGGGGCGCTAGGCATCCTGGCTGCCGTCCTCCGGGCCCGCGAGACGGGCAAGGGGACGTGGCTGGAAGTAGCCCAGTCCGACGCCGCGGCCTACATGGACTGGTACCGGATTGAGACCTACCGGGCCTACGACCGGCCAGCCGACGTGGTCACCGGCAACGCCGCCGATGACTACGAGCGCCGCGAGCCGGGCCTGGCCGGCATGTGGGAAGGCGTCCGCTACCAGATTTACGAGGCGTCAGATGGCCACGTCCTCTTTATGGCCTCTGAACAGGCGTTTTGGCGAAATTTCTGCGAGGGAGTTAACCGGATGGACCTCTTCGAGCAGTGGCCCGGCTCCACCTACGCCGACCATGCTCGCCACAACACCGAGCTTCAGACTGAGTTGAAGGCCATCTTCGCCACCCGGACCTGCACCGAGTGGCTGGACTTCTCAAACGAGGCCAACACGCCAATCGCTCCCGTTAACACGCCCCGTACAGCGCCGGACGACCCCCAGTTTTCCTACCGCTTGCCCTTCTACGGCATCGAAGACGTCGGCGCCGAGCAACTTCCCCTACCCATCTACCTGGAGGGCGAGCTGCCACCCACGCCGACCATGGCGCCCCGGGTGGGAGAGCAGACCGACGAGGTCCTGGCCGAACTGGGCCTGTCGCCCGAGCGCATCGCCGAGCTTCGGGCCTCCGGAGCGGTGGGGCCCCGAGAGGGCTAGCCGACCGGGTCACCGGTCGCCCTGAGCCCGGTCGCCGGGTCAGACGTCGAGCCCGAGGACCTGGATTGCGTTCTCCCGTAGGAACTTCGGCCACACCTCGGCTTTGAACGGCACGTCACGCAGTTCAGTGAAGATCCGATCCAGCGAGAGGCCCATGGGGAAGTAACCGGCGTAGAGGATCTTGTCGGCACCTCGGGTGTTGGCGTAGTCGATGATGGCCTTCGGGTAGTGCTTAGGGGCGAAGGCTGAGGTCGAGTAGTAGAGGTTGGGCCACTTCAGCATCAGCTTGACGACGAGGTCCACCCATGGCTCACAACCGTGACGAGTTACGAAGGTCAGGTCCGGAAAGTCGTACATGACCTGGTCGATCAGCTCCACCTTCTGGGGGGCAAACGGCACCCGCGGGCCGGGAATGCCGGCACAGCAAAAGACCGGAAGGTTCAGCTCACAGCACAACTCGTAGATGGCGTACATCTTCGGGTCGTCGATCGGCACCTGTGGATCCCGACCCGCCGGGAACGCAGTAATCGCCCTCAGTCCGTCGTCCCGATGGAGTCGGCGGATAGTGCGGATCGACTCCGGACCGTCGTTGGGGTCGGGCTCATGGCTGGGAATAAAACGGTCCGGGTGCTGCTCGATCATGGCCCGGCCTTCGCTCTTGTTAGGCCCGATGCCGATCATGGCCAATTGCACGTTGTTGCGGTCCATGAACGGGAGGCACAGGTCAGCCCCCTGGGGTGGATCCTGCGGTTCACCGTCACTGTCCCGTGCCTGGTCCGAGAACGGGACGTCCTTGAACATGTACTGGGCCGGAAAGTTCATGGACTTCGAGTCGGCGTCCCTGATCCCGGTGAGGTTGGCGTAGTTGAGTTTGGCGTTCGGCCCGGCCCGGGTGCCCATCATGGTGTCGACGGCCGCCACGTCGGTGGGGAACGTCCCGGTGGTCATGGCCCCATCCTCCGATCTGACGGCCCGTCAGGCAAACCCTGGCGCCGGGAGCGCGGTCAGAAGCCGACGGACGCGAGACTCCCGGTATGGACGACGGGCCAACCGGGCGACGCCTGAGCCGCCTCAGCCGGTCGGTGGCCGACCACCGGGTGCTGGTCACTGGAGCGGGGTCGGGGATCGGTCGGGCCACCGCCCACCTTTTCGCCGACGAGGGGGCAACGGTGGCCGTCACCGACCGGGACGGGGACCGCGTCGACGAGGTAGTAGCCGAAATCGAAGGCGTTGGGGGACGGGCCGCCGGATGGGAGTTGGACGTCACCGACCGGGAGGCCGTCGACCGGGTGGTAGCCGAGGCAGCCGACAGGTTCGGCGGCCTGGACGTGCTGGTCAACAACGCTGGGTTGGCTGCAGGCGCCCTGATCGACGATCCGTCCTACGAGGAGACCTGGCACCTCTCTCTCGACGTCATGCTCACCGCTCTGACCTCCTGCATCCGAGCTGCTCTCCCGCACCTCCGCGAGTCATCCGCCGGCCGGATCGTGAACCTTGCATCCACCGAGGGGGTCGGCGGTTCGGCCGGCCTGTCGGCCTACACCTCGGCCAAACACGGCGTGGTCGGCCTCACCCGAGCCCTGGCCGTGGAGTTAGGCGGGTCAGGCGTCACCGTCAACGCGGTGGGTCCCGGCCCGATCCGTACCGGTATGACGGCGGCCATCCCCGAGGAGAACAAACAGAAGTTCGCTCGACGCAGGGTGCCCGAGCGGCGCTACGCCGAACCCGAGGAGGTTGCACACGGCATCCTCCACCTAGCCCTGCCAGCCTCCAGCTACATCACCGGCCACTTGTTGATGGTCGACGGCGGGATGACCATCAAGAACAACTGACCTCGGACTCACTCAAGGCCAGTAGTCAACCCTGGTAGAGAGCCAGGGCCTCATAGAGCACGGCCGGCACGTCGTCGTTTCCCACCACGTGGATAGCCACCTGAGTGGCAACCAGCGTGCCCTTCTTGTGCTCACGAACATCCCTGATCCGGTTCCGGGCATGAAGCACCGATCCCACGGGAACCGGGGCCAGGAGCCTCATCCCGTCGGCCCCGTAGTTCACGACGTTCTGCTGGCCCGTGATCTTCACGTGACCGGCGCGGTTCAAGGTGGGTAAGAGACTGAGGGTGAAGAAACCATGGGCGATCGGCCCACCGAACGGACCAGCATTTGCCCGCTCAACATCCACGTGGATCCACTGGTGGTCACCGGTCAGGTCAGCGAACTGGTTCACCTTCTCCTGGGTCATCTCGTACTCGGGACCCCAGTCGCTCCACTCTTCGGTGATAACGGAGCGGAGCCCTTCTAGGTCATTAAACGCGATCTCCGGTAGGTCGCTCATCGAGTCATTCTCCTGCAGTCTGCTGATTGATCTATTGCCATTGTGGCCGTCAACCAACGTTCCGAGGCCAACCGGGCGCCCGTTGCCTCGACCAGGCACGGCCCGTCCTAGGGTCGGCGTCCGGCAGATACGACGTGGGGAAGGGAATTCGGGTGGACCGGCACTATCGCGAGGCATGGGAAGAACTGACCGCACCCGGCGCGCCCTTTGCCTGGTCGGTGACCGACGTCCGCGGCGTCCCCACCCGGACATACGACGCTGCCCCGCCGAACATGGCTCAGGTCTGGGCCGGTTCAATAGTTCACGGCGATGCCGATTACCTCGTCTACGAAGATGAGCGGATGTCCTACGCCGAGGCTCACAAAGCGGTCGACGCCCTGGCTGCCCACCTATCCGACGTTGGGGTAGGGCACGGAGATCGGGTGGCACTGGCCCTACGGAACTACCCCGAGTGGGCCCTGGCCTACTGGGCCACCGTGCGTCTGGGAGCCGTGGTGATTGGGATGAACGCCTGGTGGACTGGCCCGGAGCTGGAGTTCGGCCTGGCCGACTCGACTCCCAAGGTCATGGTGTGCGACGCCGAACGTTTAGATCGGGTGATGCCTCATCTCGCCGGGCTCCGATCCAGCGGACCCCTCCACCTGGTAGGTGTTCGGCTTCCCGCCGGGACCAGGCTTCCCGATGACGCCGTTCGGTGGGAGGACGCCCTAGCTGGTGCTGCAGAACACGGACCGGCTCCTGAACCCACCATCGATCCCGATGACGACCTCTGCGTCTTTTACACGTCGGGTACTACCGGCCACCCCAAAGGGGCTGTGCTGACCCATCGTGGTGCCACCTCCAACCTTTTCAACCTGGGTTTCTGGCAGGTCATGGCCGCGTCAGCGGAGGCCCGGGCAGTGGCGGCAGGGGAACCTCCTCCAGGGTCCGAGAAGAAAGCCGGAGAGTCGTACCCCGGTTCAGTATTGGCTGTTCCGCTCTTTCATGTCACCGGCTGTAACTGCTGCCTCCACCCGATCACCGCCGTGGGCGGCAGGCTCACCCTTATGCACCGCTGGGATCCCGAGGTGGCGCTGGAGTTGATTGAACGAGAACGGCCCGCCAGTTTGACTGGAGTGCCGACCATGACCCGTGAGTTGCTCAACAGCCCCGACTTTGAACGACGCGACACTTCCAGCCTTTCCCACGTAGGCGGTGGTGGAGCACCGGTACAGCCCGATCTGGTGCACAAGATCGAGGACCGATTGGAGGGCCGGCCCAGTACCGGCTACGGGTTGACCGAAGTCAACGGGGTCATCACCATCAACGTTGGGCACTTCTTCATGGCCAAGCCGGCCTCGGCAGGTTCACCGTGCCCGATCATGGAGACTCGGATCGTGGCCGAGGACGGTACCGATCAAGGGCCGGGTGAGCACGGCGAGCTGTGGGTCCGCGGCGGAAACGTGTTCCGCGGTTACCTGAACCGACCGGAGGCCAATGCCGAGGCCCTGACCGACGGGTGGTTCCACACCGGTGACATTGGCTACCTGGATGACGACGGCTTCTTGTTTCTCGTCGACCGGGCCAAGGACATGGTTCTGCGCAGCGGTGAGAACGTCTACTCGGCCGAGGTAGAGGCAGCCATCTACGAACACCCGGCAGTGGCCGAAGCCGCGGTATTCGCAGTTCCCGATGAACGCCACGGCGAAGCGGTAGGCGCGGCAATCGTTCTGCTTCCTGGGGCCGAATGTTCAGCCGAGGAACTGCGGGACCACACCCGTCGCTTGATCGCCGTGTTCAAGGTGCCGGAACACCTGTGGTTCCTGGACGAGGCGTTGCCCACTAACGCCAATGGCAAGTTCGTTAAACGCGACCTTCGGGACCGTCTGGTCGGTACACCGAGCAACTGAGGAGGGCCACGTGCCTGACCAGGACGATGCACCGGTCGCCGATGGTGACCCAGATCCGATGGCAGCAGTCATGGCATTGCTGGCCCCCGGGGCTCCGTTTGAGATGGGAACCGAGAAGGTGCTGGGCGTTCCCCTTCAGGTCTTCGTCCAACGGGCTGGTTCACTACGCGAGTTGCTGACATCGTCAACCCGGTTCGGAGACGTTGACTATGCGGTATTCCACGATGGAGACCGTCGCCGGGCAGTGACCTTCACCGAACATGAGCGCCGGGTGGCCTCGGTCGCTGCCGCCCTAGCGGACCGAGGGATCGGGCCTACCGACCGGGTGGCAATCCTGGCCGCCAATTGTCCGGAATGGTTGGAGACCTTTTGGGCAGTGGTGTCGTTGGGGGCGATCGCCGTGGCCTGTAACGGCTGGTGGACCCGTGACGAGGTCGAGCACGCCCTGGCTCATACCCGCCCGGTGCTCCTTGTGGCCGACCGGAAACGCCTGGCTCGACTAGAGGGTGCCGATCCGGGCATGCCAGTCGTCGTGATCGAAGACGACTTCGTCGCACTCCAAGAGTTCTCCCCTGATGCCGCCCTACCCAACGTAGCCATCGACGAGGACCAGCCAGCACTGCTCCAGTTCACCTCGGGGACCACCGGCCAGCCCAAAGCCGCCATACTCAGCCACCGCAGCATCGTTGCCTTCGTCCAGGTCGTCACCTTCCTGGGTGCCGCCCAGGCAGCCTCGGTCGGGGCATCGACGTCCGGCACAACTCGACCTCGTCTAGCCGTATTCCCCATGTTCCACATCTCGGGCCTACAGAGTTCCAGCGTCACCCCGATGGCCACTGGTGCCGGCAACGTCTGGCCCATGGGGAAGTTCGACCCGGCCACCGTGATCCGGCTGACAAACGAAGAACGGATCTACGCGTGGAACGGCACAGCCACCCATATTTTCCGCCTGTTGGAGGATCCGACAATTAAGGATTTGGACGCGACCCTGATCGAGACCGTGGCCATCGGCGGTTCAGCAAGCACCCCAGAGCTCATCCGAGCTACCGAAGAGCGGTTCCCTCACCTAGTGGACACCTTCACCTCCGGCTACGGCCTAACCGAGTCAGGTGGGATGGTCAGCCACGCCAGCAACGAGATGCTGAAGGCCAACCCTGACAGCGTCGGCATAGCCATGCCAACCGTCGAGTTGAAGATCGTCAATGACGATGGCGTCGAGTTGCCCGAAGGCGAGAACGGCTCAATCTGCGTGCGCAGCCCCCTGACCATGATCGGCTACTGGGAAGACGAGGACGCGACAGCCGCGGCGATCCTGTCCGACCGATGGCTACAGACCGGCGACTTCGGCCGTTTGGAAGGTGGCCAACTGTTTCTGGCCAGCCGGCTGCGGGACCTAATCCTCCGCGGTGGTGAAAACGTTTACCCGGCCGAGGTCGAGGCCCGACTTGAACAGCATCCCGCAGTCGCCGAGTGTGCAGTCGGCGGAGTCGACCACCGGACCCTCGGCCAGGAGGTCAAGGCCTACGTCGTGTTGCGCCCCGGGAAAACCCTGGACTTGGAAGAGGTGAGGGCGTTCTGCGCAAAGGTTCTCGCCTCCTACAAGCTGCCTGACCACCTCGAGGTCCTCGAAGAACCCCTGCCACGCAACGCCACCGGCAAAGTGCTTAAGACAGTCCTGCAAGGCGAAGCCGTCCAGACGTTTATCGAAGAGTAGAAACCCGGCGCGGTGAGGCGGCGGGGGCCTGTGGGAGGCTCCGGCCATGGTCGGTGACAACCCCTATCTGGAGGGCGCCCTGGCACCGGTACCCGACGAGGTCCTAGCGCTGGACCTACCAGTGACCGGGACTTTGCCTGAGGAGCTGGAGGGCCGGTGGCTCCGTAACGGCCCGAATCCCCTGGGGCCAACTGATCCGGCCACCCACCATTGGTTCTTAGGGGACGGGATGGTCCACGGCGTGAGGTTGTGCGGCGGCCGAGCCGAGTGGTACCGCAACCGTTGGGTCCGTGGCCCGAGGGTGGCCGAGGCGCTAGGGGAGCCCCACCCCGCCGGGACCTCCTTTGGCGATCGAGACTTCGGGCCCAACACTTCCGTGGGCGGGTTTGCCGGCAAGACGTGGGCCATGGTCGAGGCAGGAACAACACCGATGACCCTGACTTACGAACTGGACACCATCGACTACGACGATTTCGAAGGCACACTCCCGGCCGGCTTCACCGCCCACCCGAAGTTCGACCCGACGACCGGTGAGTTACATGGCGTCTGCTACGCGTACCCCGACCTTCCAGACCGGGTACAGCATGTGGTCGTCGGTCCGGAAGGAACGGTGTCCTCGGTGACCGACGTTCCCGTCGACGGAATGCCCATGGTCCACGACATGTCGCTGACCGAGACAAACGTCCTGATCTACGACCTTCCGGTGTGCCTCGACCTTGAAATGGCCATCGGTGGTTCACCCTTCCCGTTCTCCTGGAACCCAAATCATCCGGCTCGGGTCGGGGTCCTGCCTCGTGCTGGTACGGCGGACGACGTGGTGTGGTGCGAAGCCCCACAGGCCTATGTATTCCACCCTGTCAACGCTTACGACACCGGAGATGGTGGCGTGGTGGTCGACGTGTGCCGGTACAACTCGATGTTTGATCAGGACCGACGAGGACCGGTAGGTGACAGCGCCCCGACACTGGCTCGGTGGACGGTGGATTCGACGACCCGGCGGGTAACCGAGAAGCCTCTCGCTGACGGCCACCACGAGTTCCCGGCCCACGACCCACGGGTCGCCACTAGGTCCTACCGGTATGCGTACACAGCGGACGGCCTGACGCTGGGGCCGACCACCCGTATCGACGTGGAGACCGGTACCTCGGTCATTCACGACCACGGAAAGGGACGTTACGGAGCCGAACCAGTGGTCATCCCCAAGTATCGCTCGACCACCGAGGACGACGTCTGGGTGCTGGTGTGCGTCAACGACCGGGCCGGTGGCCCCGCAGAACTGGTGGTCCTCGACGGAGGTGATCTGGCCAGTCCGCCGGTGGCCCGGGTACACCTCCCCCGCAGGGTTCCGGACGGATTCCATGGTTCATGGATACCCGACTCCTCAGTACCACCACCGTGAGTACCGAACATGCCCAGGCCGAACGAGGCCTCCTATGCGACCTGATGTTGGAGGCGGGTCCCGACGCGCCGACCCTGTGCGAGGGATGGACCACGGCACACCTGGCCGCCCACCTGTGCCTCCGGGAGCGCCGACTCGACGTGGGCCTAGGCCTGGTCTTGCCCGGACCGTTCGCCCACTACACGGCGTGGACCACCGACCGGGTGGCCCAACGGGCCCCCTTCGAGAGCCTCGTCTCCCGGATCCGGTCAGGACCACCAACCCTGGTCCGACCGATCGACGGGCCGATGAACCTGTTGGAGTTCTTCGTCCACATCGAGGACATCCGACGGGCCGTCGAAGGGTGGTCGCTCCGAGAGAACGAGGCCCTCCAGGACGCCCTGTGGCCGTTCCAGCGGTCCCGGACCAAGATGCAGACCCGACGGTTGGACGACGTAGACCTGTCAATCGCCCGGCGGGGCGGGCCGGCCGTCCACGTGCGGTCCGGGATCCGCCAGGTCACGGTGACCGGCGAGCCAGGTGAGCTGGCGCTGTACTTCTTCGGGCGGCGCGACCATGCCGTGGTGGATCTCGACGGCGACCCAGAGGGGATCCGCGAGGTGTCCACCGCTCCGATCGGCTTCTAGGTCGCCGAGGGGAGGCGGGAGATGGTCTCTGATGAACGTCGACCGACGCTGCCCTGCTTGGTGGTCTGCCCACCGGGCCTGGAGGACGTGGTGACCGCCGAGTTGGACGACCTGGGGATCCGGGCGCGGCGGACGGGCAAGGGCTCGATCTCGGCGGACCTGACGACCCGGCAGCTGTACGCCGCCAACCTGTTCCTGCGGTCGGCAACTCGCGTGCTGGTTCGGGTGGCCCGGTTTACCGTGCGGTCCTTCGCCGACCTGGAGCGCTGGATCAGAGAGGTGGACTGGGACCCGTGGATCGGGCCGGAGGATCGGCCACGGGTACGGGTCACCACCCGGCACTCGAAGCTCTGGCACGACGGCGCAGTGGCTGAACGCTTCACCTCGGTGCTGGGCCCGGGGTCCGAAGAGGGACGAGAACAGCTGGTAGTCGTGCGGGCTGTGGACGACCGGTTCACAGTCAGCGTGGACTCCTCGGGGGCACCACTCCACGAGCGGGGGTGGAGGCAGGCCACGGCACGGGCTCCCCTCCGGGAGTCGGTGGCCGCAGCGCTGCTGACCGCTGCTCGGTGGGATCCCACTACGCCCCTCGTCGACCCGCTCTGCGGGTCGGGGACCATCGCCATCGAGGCGGCGCTGCGGGCCACCGGATCCGCCCCTGCCGGTCAGCGGGATCTGGCGTTCCAGTCGTGGCCGGGGTTCGAACCTGGGACGTGGGCCAGCGTCACCGCCGAGGCCGACCGACGGGTCTCCGAGGCCGGCGCGGTGCCATCCATCGTGGCCGCTGACCGCGATGCGGGTGCCATCGAGTCGGCACAGTCCAACGCCCAACGGGCCGGGGTGGAGGACCTCATCGAGTGGCGGCGGGCCCCCATCGCCGACCTGGCCCCTCCCGCCGGCGTCCAGGCAGAGAGCGGCCTACTGGCCACCAACCCACCGTGGGGTGGTCGAGTGTCCGGCGGCGACCTCCGGAACCTCTACGCCACGCTTGGTCGGGTGGCGGCCGAACGGTTCGCAGGCTGGTCCTTGGGAGTACTGGTTGCCGACCGGGGCCTGGCCCGCCAGGTGCGGCCCGGCCTCACCGAGACGCTCGACCTGGAACTCGGCGGCCGACGGGCCTGGTTCCTGACCGGCCGGGTCGGCTAAGGCGACGGAACCTCTGGGTTCAGCCCACGGCGGCGGCGGCCCTCATGTCCGGATGCAGGGCACAGAACAGGGTGCAGGTGCCCGGTTCAGGCGAGTCCAACAGGTAGTTGTCACCATCAGAGAGACGGCGATCCCGCGGCCCCTTATGCCTCTCCACCGGGCCGAGGGATCAGGTAGTCGGGATCAACAGCACGCGGGCCCTCCCGACGGGCCAAGGCGGCGGCCACTGCATCGGCGAGCCGTTCGTCACGGGCCGCCACGTGGGCTGGGTCCCGTTCGGCAAACTCGCCCATCACCTCGCGGGCGAAGAGCTCCATTGACTCACAGATGTGCTCATGACGGTTCCGCCCGGCCTGACTGACGAAAATCACCTGGTCCACGCCAGCCGCCTCGTACTCCCGCAGGAGGTCCCGGACCTGATCGGGGGTGCCGATAGCACCCCGGAGGGCCAGCAGCCCATTGCCCTGCATCTGGGCTCGGAGGTTGCCGCCCAGCTGGGTGGCCGTGTCCCGGTCGAAGCCGTACAGGCTGCGGTTACGGGTGAATTCCTCGTGGACGTCGGTGACGCCGGGACGGTGCTGACCGAACCCGTAGTAATGGGCCAGCGAGTATCCGAAAAAGTGAGCCCCGTCGATGCCACGCTCCAGCGCTGTTTCCTCGTCCTCGTGGCACAAGAAAGGCAGCACGCACGCCACGTTTGGGTTGACGGCGAACCCCGCTGGGACGCAGGCCTCCGAGGCGATGATCTCGTGATACTCGCCGATCCACTGCTCGGCCTCGCCGGGCTCCACGAAGGCGAAGGTCAGGGCGCCCATGCCCTTTTGGGCGGCCAGGTGAATGGTCTCCCGCTGGCTGCACGCCACCCATAGCGGGGGGTGGGGGCGTTGGAGAGGCTTGGGTACCACGTTTCGGGGCGGCATGGACAGCCACGGTCCCTCCCAGCCGGCGAATGGCTCCTCCACCATCATCCGCGTCGCAGCCTCGATGTGGTCCAGCCACTGGTCCCGCTTGGTGGCCCGGTCAATGCCGAAGCCGTCCAGCTCGGCGTTGGACGAAGACTCCCCGGTGCCGAACTCCACCCGGCCCCCGGACACCAGATCCAGGGTGTTGATCCGCTCCACCACTCGCGCCGTGTGGTTGTAGGCCGCCGGGAGCAGCGTGATGCCGTGCCCTAGCCGGATCCGGGACGTGCGCTGGCTGGCCGCGGCCAGGAAAACCTCGGGAGCCGAGCTGTGGCTGTATTCCTCCAGGAAGTGGTGCTCCACCTCCCACACGTAATCGAAGCCCAGGCGGTCGGCCAGCTCCACCTGCTCCAGGGCATCAGTGAAGAGCCGGTGCTCGTCGCCGTCAGCCCACGGTCTAGCCATCTGGTGTTCGTAGAACACGCCGAACCGCATGGGGCGACCCTACGGCTCGCGGTCCGAACAGTTCCGATCGAAGGTCGGGGCGTAAGGTCGAACCATGGATCGGCAGAGGTGGTCGTGGGTCGTTCTCGGCATCGTTGTGGTTGCCGTGGCCGGCTGGTGGTTTGTCCTGCGGTCCGACGCCCCGCCAGCTCCGGACCTAGCCACTGCGGCCGAAACGGCCGCCGCTGCCCAGGCCACCACGACGGCTGCGCCTGCTACGACGGCTGCGCCTGCTACGACGGCTGCGCCTGCTACGACGGCTGCGCCTGCTACGACGGCTGTGCCCACCACGACGGCTGCGCCCACCACGACAGCTGCGCCCGGTCCGGCCGGCACCTGGACGGTCGACCCGACAATCGGATCATTCAACGACTTCACCTCGAACTATGTCGGCTACCGGGTCAACGAGGTACTGGGCAATGGCATCGGTGCGACAACAGCGGTGGGTCGAACGCCGCTCGTGACCGGAACCGTCCAGCTCTCCGAAGACTCCCTGGTGGCTGCCGAAATTGTCGCCGACCTCCGGGGCCTGCGATCTGACAAGTCGTTCCGAGACGGCAAGGTCCAGACGGCGTTGAACACCGACGAACACCCGCGAGCCACGTTCACCCTGGACGGCCCCGTTGTCCTCGGAGACATTCACGGAGACGGTGCCTCGGCCGAGTTAACGGCAGCCGGCACGCTGACCGTAAATGGCCTGACTGCTGAGATGGAGGTGGCGGTTTCAGCCATCCGGGTGGGTGACGTGGTAACCGTGGTCGGCTCCTTCCCGATCGTGCTTATCGACCACGGAGTGGAGGCTCCCAGCGCGTCCATCGTGGTCTCGGTAGAGGACCACGGCACGGTCGAGTTCCAGCTATTCCTGACTCGGTGAGCCGCGAGGTCGATTCGACCGACCCTGGGCGCTCCAGCCCCTTTGGCTCCCTCCGCCACCCGGCTTTCGCTCGGTTTGCCGCCGCCCAGACGCTGTGCGGGATCGCCCAGTTTCTCGGAGGTCTGGCCACTCCGTTCCTGGTCAACGAGCTCACCGACTCCAACACGTGGGTTGGGGCGGCCTCCTTCGTGGCCCTCATCCCAGCCGTGGTGGGAACGCCCCTGTCGGGGACGCTGGCCGACCGGATGGACCGTCGCCGGCTTCTTCTCCTCGGCCTGTCCCTCCAGACGGTGACCATGGCCGCCGTCGTCATCCTGTACACCAGGGGCGACCTGACCCCTTGGCGAATCCTGGCGTTGAACTTCGTCGGAGGCACGGCGGGGTCCTTCCAGTGGGCGCCTATCCAGTCCATGGCCGCCGTGCTTGTTCCCCGCGAATCCCTGATAGCCGCGGTCCGGCTGGTGTCGATCACTTTCACCGTCGGCCGGTCCGTGGGTCCGGCCATCGCCGCTGTGACCCTCGCCTTTCACGGTCCGGGTCTCGCCTTCGCTGTGTCCCTAGGCCTCTACGTGGCAAGCCTGGCCATCCTCACCACGGTGCGGACGTCATGGGTGCCTTCCCGCAGCACCGGCTCCATCGGAGACCAGTTCCGCGAGGGCCTGGCCTACGTTCGAACCCGGCCGGAGATGCGTCTCGCCTTTCGCCTGGCATTCACCGTGGCGGGGCTCGGTGCCGTGTTCGCTTTCTCACTAGCCGCTGGCGTCGCCGACGACCTGTTCGGGAGGGGTGGCGGTGGGCTGGGGGTCCTTTCCACCAGCCTCGGTGTGGGATCCCTCCTGGCCAGCGCCTTCATCAGCGGCCGGGGCGGGCGAATGCCGCGGGCTGTCCTGGAACGGCAAGCCATCCTGCTCTACGGGACCGGTCTACTTATCGTGGCCTCGTCGTCGTGGCTAGGCCTGGGGATGCTCGGCTACCTCCTCACGGGAGCCGCCCACATGCTGCACGGCACCACCCTCAGCACAGCCCTGCAGATGCGGGTCGACGAGGAGTTCCGGGGACGGGTGATGTCGGTGTTCCTTGTGGCCATCCTCAGTGGGATCCCGATCGGTGGTCTGGCCTTCGGGATCCTCGGCGACCTGGTCGGCCTACGGTGGGTGGTCCTGTCGGCTGGCCTGGTGCTATGTCTGGACGGCCTTGTCACCGGGAGGCGCGGGGTCCTCACCCTCCTGGACGAGGAGGGCGAGACGGACGGCTGAGCGTTTGCCGAATCGCTTAATTCGGGGGACAATCGAGACACGCAACGGAGGTCCGCCATGTCCGACAACCAGTCCGAGCAACTCCTCGGTGTGGTCGACGCACTGGACGCCCTGTCTCGGGCCTGCTCGCCGGCTGAGGCCGCCGAACACCTGGACCCGGTCGTTCTGCAGGCCTTCTGGCGCGAATGGCCCCACACCAGCGTCTGGGCCGGGAACCTCTGGAGGACCCTCAACCTGGACCTTGAGGAGCCGGCCAGCGAGCGACTAGATCGAGAGGTCGACGAGGTCGGGGGCAGCGGCTGATGGCCACAATCGCCGACGTCATGACCAAGGACGTGGTGACCCTTTCGTCGGACTCGACGGTCAGCGATGCCGCCCAGGTGATGGTGCGGGGCGGTTTCGGGTCAGTGGTCGTGGTTCACGGCCGCATGCTGCTGGGCATCCTCACCGAACGCGATGTGCTTCGGGCCGCGGCCTCCGAGGACGATCTGCGATCTGCATCGGTGGAACGCTGGATGACGCCGGATCCGGACACCAGCGAACCCGACCTGGATACCGAAGAGGCGGCCGGCCTGATGCTGAGTCGTGGCTACCGCCACCTGCCGGTGGTGGTCGACGGGGACCTGGTCGGCATGGTGAGCCTGCGCGACGTTCTTAGCGCGCGGATCGCCCGGCGCTGATTCAGTAACGGTCCCGACCGGCGTCAGCCGCTCCACATGTCCTCCGATCGGCAGGAGCGCGCCCGTCGGACTAGCGCAGCGTGGACCGCCGGGCTCGTCTACGGGACGGTCCGGACGCTGGTGCGATTCGTGCTCTGGCCCTACCTGCGGACCCGGACCACTGGCCGGGAGAACATCTCACCCGAAGGACCAGTGATCCTGGCGCCCGTCCACAGGTCCAACCTGGACTCGATCATGCTCTCGCCCCTTTCCCGTCGTCGGATACGGGCGTTGGCCAAGGAGAGCCTGTTCACAGTCCCACCACTGGCTTGGGTGCTGGCTTCGTTGGGGGCCTTTCCGGTCCGGCGCGAGACCGCCGATCGGGAGTCCCTGCGAATCGCTCAGGAACTGCTGGTCGACCAGAACGTGCTGCTGGTCTTCCCGGAGGGCACCCGGCACGAGGGTCAACAGGTGGCCGAACTCTTCGACGGGACGGCCTGGCTGGCCGCCAGGACCGGTTCGCAGGTGGTGCCAGTGGGCATCTCGGGTACCGGCGAGGCCATGCCGACCGGAGCCCGTTTCCCCCGGCGCACCCGGGTCCGCATGGTGGTCGGTCCTCCGATCCAGCCACCGGACCCGAAGGCGGCCCGGAGTGCGCTGAGGAATTGGACCGACGGCTTAGTAGTCGCCCTCCAGGCCGTGCAGGACGAGGCCTGCTCGGCCTGATCCCTGTGGCGGACGGCCTCCGATAGCCGGGGGTCAGGGACCCCGTGAAAGGGTCCGCCGATGGAACGCCAGGCGGTCATCGGTCGGGTGGCGGCTGTCGGGGCTGTCTTCCTCATGTCGTTCGGTCCGAGCATCGTCAAGCTGGCCGACGTGGCCGAGATCACCTTCATTTTCTGGAGGCTCCTGGTAGCCGTGGTGTTCTACTCCCTGCTCCTCGTGGTGACCGGACGACGGCTGCTCTGGGAGGACCTCCGACGGTGCATTCCCGGGGGCGTCCTGTTCGGGGTGAACCTTGTTTTCTTCATCCTCACCATGCGCCGGACCAGCGCGGCGAACGCCGTGGTGATCGCGTCTCTCCAACCGGTGGTGCTCATCGGGATTGCCGGCCCGCTGTTCGGCGAGCGCCCCCGCCCGTCGATCTACCTGTGGTCGGCAATGGCCATGGGCGGGGTAGTGGTGGCCATGACGGGAGCCGACGCGACCGGAGTAGCCACGCGCACCGGCGACCTACTGGCCGTAGGCACGATGCTCCTCTTCGCCGCCTATTACGTGGTGTCCAAGCGGAGTCGGGTCAACCTGGACTCAGCCACGTACCAGGTGGGCCTCACGGTGGTCGCCACCCTGACCGTGCTGCCCTTTGCTCCGGTCATGGGCCAGAGCCTGGCTCCGCCGCCGGTCGACCAGTGGACTTGGATCGCTCTCATGGCCGTTATACCGGGGACCGGGCACCTGCTCACCAACTACGCCCTGGGCCATGTACCGATCATCTTGATGAGCCTGGTCGGCCTCCTGTTCACCGCCGTGGCGCCCCTGTACGCCTGGTGGCTGGTCGGGGAGACAATCGGAGGCGTACAGGCCCTCGGCATGGCCCTGGTTATTGCCGCCCTAGCCGTGGTGGTGACCCGTCCTGTGGAGAAGCCCCCCGCTCTCACCGTCGGCTGACCGGTCAGGTTCCGTACTCGCCCCGGAGGAAGCGGAGCATCCACGATGCCACTTCCACCCGGTGGAGTGGGGCGTCCAGCGTGGCCAGGGCGTCGTCCAGCACCCCGGGTGGGCTCGAACTCGTGTAGCGGCCCCGGTAGAGGATGTCGGCGTAGTGGGCATCGAACTCCGGGTGGGCCTGGACGCCCAGCAGGTGGTCGCCGACGGCCAGCACGGCCGCCGGGCAGTGGTCTGAGGAGGCGATCAGCCGGGCCTCACCGGGAAGGTCCAGGACCTGGTCGCGGTGGCAGTAAAAGACCCCCACCGGGTCGGGGCCCGACTCCATCCAGCCCTCGCGGGCGTCCAGGTTGATCGGCCGGTTGCCCAGACCCCACGTTTCCACCCGCTCGACGCGACCACCGAGGGCCTGGGCGATTGCCTGGTGGCCGAAGCACACCCCGACAGTGGGGGCCCGGGCGGCGTCCAGATCGCGAACCAAGTCCAGGAGGTCGTGGATCCAGGGCTCGTCCTCGTACACCCCGCGGACCGATCCGGTGATCAGCCACGCGTCCTGCTCGTCGGCCGATCTGGGAAGGGTGCCGTCCACCACCGGGTAGTCCACGAAGGACACGTCGGGTCGCACCGCTCCGAACAGGTCGGTGAACAGGCGGTGGTAGCCCTCGTAGCGGGGGCGGAGATCCTCAAAGATCTCGTCGCAGCGTAGGAGGCCGATCTGCATCACCCGAAACGTATCGAAACGTGGTGGAGGTGTTCGGTTCGGGCGGCGAGACTCCGGGGATGCGGCGGGGCCTCCTCTACATCCTCTGTGCCCAGGTGATGTGGGGGGTTTCCCCGGCCTTCTGGCGTGGCGTGGCTGACGTTCCGGCGCTGGACGTCCTGGCCCACCGGGCCTTCTGGACGTTCACAGTCCTCCTGGTGGTGCATCTAGTTCGGCGGTCGTGGACCGCCGTCCGGGAGGCCGCCGGGATGCCGTCCGTCCTGGGCCTGGAGGTCCTGGCAGGAGTCCTGATCGGCTCCAACTGGTTGGCCTGGATCTGGGCGGTCAACAACGACATGGTGTTGGAGGGCAGCCTCGGGTACTTCATCACCCCGCTGGTGAGCGTCCTGTTGGGCGTTCTAGTGGTCGGGGAGCGGCTACGCCGGGCCCAGTGGTTGGCTGTGGCCCTCGGCGCGGCGAGCGTGGTGTGGCTTACTGTCGACATGGGACGTCTGCCATGGGTGTCGCTCTTCCTGGCTGGCACCTTCGGCATCTACGGGCTCATCAAGAAGAAGGTCGACCGGCCACCGGTTGACATGCTGGCTATCGAGCTAACTGTGATGCTGCCCGTCACCCTGGGCTACCTCGCCTACCGGACGTCCAGCGGGCACGACGTCCTGTTCTCGGGGACGTCGAGCGAAGTGGTGGTCCTGGTGGCCAGCGGGGTGTTCACTGCCGCCCCGCTGCTGTTCTTTGCTGGCGGGGTCCGGCGGGCACCACTGTCGGTAGTTGGGGTGCTCCAGTACCTCTCACCCTCCATCAACTTCCTGTTGGGCGTGGTGGCCTTCGGTGAGCCATTCGGTTCGGGACGCCTGGTCGGCTTTGCCCTTGTCTGGACCGGATTGGCCGTATTCACCGCCGACGGCCTCCGGTCGGTCAGGCCACCGCGTCGCCGTTGATCAGGGAGGTCAGCCGGCAGCGGTCCGGATCTTGTCGGGGCGGCCAGCCGTTTGTAGCCGTCACCTCGGCGGGTAGGTCAGCCGGCGGCAGCCAGCACCTCGGCGGCGAAGGTCGGAGCCTCGTCGGCCAGGCGCCACCGGCTTAGTGACCGGGCGGCCACTACGTCAGCCCCGTGACTGGCGAGCATGTCGGCCAGCATGTCGGCAGCGCGACCCGGGTTCACGGCATGGGTCATAAAGGCAGCCACCCGTTTGTCCCAGAGTTTGGGGATCTGGTTCACCTTGGCTGCGTCGCCCGGACGGTGGCCGAACAGGATCAGGCCGTCGACCCAGGTGCCCACGAACACCAGGTCGGCCTCAGCCAGTTCCTTGTAGTCGAGGTTGGTGACCGGGCGGACGGCCACGGTGGCGCCGGAGGCCTGCACGGCCCCGCCGATCAACTCTGCGGCCCGTCGAGTGTTTCCGGTACGACTCTGGTGGATCACGACCACGTTCACGGCCACAGTGTGCCCCACCGAAGGGTCGGTTCTACACTCGCCATCATGCCGACCTACGACTATCGCTGCGGGATGTGTGATGCCGTCTTCGAGGTGCGTCAGCCCATGGCCCTGTCGTCGGAGCCGGCAACCTGTCCGAGCGGCCACGAGGGTGCGCGACGCCTGTTGTCGGTATTCGCGGCGGTCGGCGGGACAGAGGCCGCCCGCCCGACAACACCCGCTCCAACCGGCGGTTGCGGCGCGGCCTGCGCCTGCCATCCCGGCTGATGTCGGACCGAACCCGAGGAGAACCCATGGCCAGACGCCTGGAGGGGAAGATCGCCTGCATCACCGGTGCGGGCTCGGGGCTGGGGCAGGCCATGGCTTTCCGGTTCGCCGAGGAGGGGGCCACAGTGGCTGCCCAGGATCTGAGGAGGGAGGCGGCCGACGAGACGGTGCGCCTGTTGGACGGCGCGGGCCACAGTGCCTTCGGCGGCGACGTGTCCGACGAGGACGACATGGGTCTGGTCTTCGGCGAGATCTACGCCGCGTACGGGCACCTTGATATCCAGGTCAACAATGCCGGGGTGGACCGTCTTCCCGGTGACGGTTTCGACGAGATGATGGCCGGCGAGGGCTCCCAGATCTCATTGATGGACCACGCGGCGTTTACGAAGATGCTGGCCATTCACGTCGGCGGCACCTTCCTATGTACCCGAGAGGCGGTGAAGCTGATGGGCGAGGGAGGCGCAGTCGTCAACCTTTCCAGTATCGCCGGCCTGGCCGGATGGGGGCCGATCCACTACGCGGCAGCCAAGGGCGCCGTCCTGGCCTTCACCCGGGCGGCGGCCCGCGAGTTGGGCGCCATGGGAATCCGCATCAACGCCATTGCCCCCGGGGTGATCGACACGCCGATGACGGCCAGGGTCGACGAGGCCCTGCTGGCCCCCATGGTCGGGATGACCCCACTACGGCGTAAGGGCACCGCCGAGGAGATCGCGGCCACTGCCCTCCACCTCGCATCCGACGAGAGCTCGTTCACCACCGGACAGTGGATCTCGCCCAACGGGGGGCTCATCACCATCTGAGGTCTGACCCGGTGGGCACCCGGTCGGTCAGCGGGTCCGGTCCAGGTCTGCTAGTTGTCCGTCGATCTGGGCGGGGTCCAAGCCCATCTCGGCCATGCCGGCAGCCAGGACGTCCCGGTACGTGAGGCTGGGTGGCCCGATTTCCGGCGGGTCGCTGGAGGCCAGCGTGCAGGCCGGCTCGCCGTCAATCTCTGGCATTCCGACCACCAGGTCGATCACGCCGTCCAAGACCCGAACCGCGGTGTCCGGTGGTGGCGGGGTCTCGGGCATTGAGGCCTGGTCTGTTGGACGGTTGTTTTCCTGGGCGACTACGTCGGTCATCTGATCCCAGGTAATGCGCCAGGCTCGGCCGACCACCGGGAGGCGCCCAGGTTCTGGTGGCTCGGCTCGACAGAAACAGCACCCGCCCTGCCACTTTCGGGAATGGCCACCGAAGAACACGGGATGAGGAACCACGACCCGTCGGTCACCGGACGGCGGTGAGGGGTCCCTGGCCCCGCGGTGGGCACCCCAGGCGGGACCGTCGCCGCATCCCGCGAGGTAGGCGAGGAACCGGGCCTCCAGCAGGTTGGACCCGTAGGCCACGTACCAGACGGTGTCAGAGGCGTGCATAGCCGACGTCAGCCAAGGAGGCTGGCCAACGCCTCGGCTGCCCAGTCGTCGGCAGGGGGCGCCTCGTCGTGTAGGCGGTTTAGCCAGGTGAGGCTCACCTTGCCGGCCATGACGGATCCCCCATCGGTGTCCTCGGCAAGTACGCCTGGCTCCCCCCAACTCATCTGCACCCGATAGGTGCCGGCATGGCCCTCCTTGGGCACCAGGTCGGCCGTGGTGAGGCTCCGGGGAGGGGCTGACCCTGTCACCGTGTGGCACCACCCTCGGACGTCCTGCAACGCCACGTTGGGGACGTTCACGTTCAGGACCGAGGGTATTGCCGGTAGGTCGGCTGCGATGCCTCCGACCACCGCCCGGGCCACGGTGGCCGCCGTCGACCACCACTGGTCGATCAGCACCTCGTCGGCGCCCTGGCCCTCGATGCCCCAACCGGTTACGGCTTGGCTGACGGCGATCCCGGTGGTGCCGCCATTCCGGGCTGTGAGGGCCGCCCCGACCGTCCCCGAGTGGTACACAGAGCGGCCGACGTTCATGCCGGGGTTGATGCCGGCCACTACGAGGTCGAACGGGTCGCCGAACAGGCCGAGCCGGCTGTACATGACACACAGCCCCGGCGGGCCGCTCACCGACCAGGAGCGCGGGACCCCATCCACGTGGGCGTCGTGGACTTCGGGGCGCATCAGGTGGAGGGCCCCCAGCGAGGCACCGGCCCCCGAGTACTCGGTGTCGGGGGCCACCACGGTGACATCCCCCACGTCGACCAGGGCCCGGGCCAGATGGTGGAGGCCGTCTGAGTCGATGCCGTCGTCATTGGTGACCAAGATGCGCACAGTCGCCGACCGTACCGGCGTCGGGTGGTCCGCTCGTTAGCCGCCGAGTTGGGCGCTGAGGCGCTCCCAGTCGGCCATGAGCGCAGCCGCGGCGTCCTTGGCCGCCTCATGTTCGGCCACCACGGCGGCGGCCCGGTCGGGATCCCGGTAGAGGTCGGAGTCGGCCAGGCGGCCCTGTACCTCCAACACAACTGCCTCAGCCGTCTCCCAGTCCCGTTCTGCCCGTTCTAGCTTCCGCCTCAGGCCCTGGGCGGGGTCACGGGGCTTCCCCTTACGGGGCTTCTTGGTGGTAGGGGAGTCGGAGCGGCGTTCCGTCGCGCCGTGCCGGGTGGGGGTCGGGGCGGCATCGGCCTTCACCGGGTAGAGGACCCGGTCGGGGACCCCTTCGTGCCATACGGCCCGTCCGTTCCGAACCTCCACCAGATTGTGGGCCACCGAGCGGATCAGGTGGCGGTCGTGGGTGATCAGCACGACGGTTCCTGGGTAGGCCGTCAGGGCGTCCTCCAGCACGTCACAGCTGGGTAGGTCGAGGTGGTTGGTGGGCTCGTCCAGGATGAGCAGGTTGACCGGCACGGCCAGCGTCTTGGCCAGGGCCAGGCGCGTCTGCTCGCCTCCCGACAGGTCACCCACCAGCCGGTCTACGGTGTCGCCTCGGAAGCCGAACGAGGCCAGGTAGGTACGGGGGTTGCGACCGTCAGTGCCCACGCCGGGCACCGTTTTGAGCTCCTCCAGTACGGTCCGCCGCTCGTCCAGGACCTCGGCCTGAAGTTGGTCGAAGTGGGAGAGGTCGACGTTGGTGCCACGAGTGATCCGGCCATCCAGCGGGGCCATCTCTCCGGTGAGAAGGCGGACCAGGGTGGTCTTGCCGGCCCCGTTGGGCCCGACCAGGGCCACGGTTCGGCCTCGCTCCACCCCGAAGGTGACGTCGCGGAGGACGACCTCAGGGTCCCGTCCGTCGCCATCGTCGTAGCCGGCAGTCACGCCCTCCAACTCGGCCACCAGGCGAGACGAACGTCGGGGCTTGGGGAAGCCGAAGCGGGTTGCCGGGTCGTCAGGTTCCTCGACCACGATCCGGTCCAGCCTCTCCAGGGCCTTCACCCGGCTCTGGACCTGGCGGGCCTTGGAGGCCTTGTACCGGAAGCGCTCGATGAAGCGCTCGGTCCGGGCCACCTGCCGGGACTGCTGGGCGGCGGCCGCCCGTTGCATGGCCAACTGCTCCTCGCGGGCCACTACGAAGTCGGCAAAGCCCCCCACGTACTCGGTGATCCGGTTCCCGGCCAGTTCTAGAATCCGGTTGGCCACCGCGTCGATGAAGTCCCGGTCATGGCTGACGAACAGCAGGCCACCGGACCAACCGGCCAGGTGCTGTTCCAGCCAGGCCACGCTGTCCACGTCGAGGTGGTTGGTGGGTTCGTCCATGATCAGCAGGTCGGGGGCCGATAGCAGCAGCCGGGCCAGGGCGACACGCATGCGCCACCCGCCCGACATCTCGTCCATGGGTCGGTCGTGGTCGGCCGGGTCAAAGCCCAGGCCGGACAGGATCCGGTGGGCGTCGGCCTCGACGGCGTAGCCGCCGAGCTGCTCGAACCGGGATTGGGCCTCGCCAAACTCAATCAGCAGACGGTTCTGCTCGTCGCCTGCCGTCTCGCCGATCCGGGTGCCCAGGGCCTCGATGCGCTGGGCCAGCTCGGTGACCGGCCCGGCGCCCAGCATGACCTGTTCGAATACCGACCGACCGACCTCGTCGGGGAGCTCCTGAGGGAGGTAGCCGATACGAAGGTCCCTGGGTCGGTGGACCTCGCCAGCGTCGGGTTCCTGCAGGCCGACGATGGTTTCGATGAGGGTGGTCTTGCCGGTCCCGTTGCTGCCCACCAGGGCGACGCGGCGACCCGGACCGAGTTGGAGCGAGACGTCGGCGAAAAGGGTCCGGGACCCGAAGCTGCGGGACAGGCCCGAGGCGGTCAGCACGTCGGGAGGGTATCCGGAGGCCTCGAAGGGACCGGACGGTACCCAACGGTCTGGGCGGTGGGTGTCAGGTTTCGGGCGGATCCCAACGAATCACGGCGGCCGCCGACGACATGCCGGCGCCAAACCCCACCATCAGGACCAGGTCGCCGGGGGCCACCCGGTCATTGTCCAGGGCATCCACCAAGGCCAGCGGGATCGAGGCGGCCGAGGTGTTACCGGTCCGCTCGAGGACCATGGCCGCCTTCTCCCGGGGAATGTCCAGGCGCTTCAGGGCGGCATCGATGATACGGATGTTGGCCTGATGGGGGACCACCAGGGCAATGTCGTCGATGTCCACACCAGCCCGCTCCATGGCGTTGCGACCTGCCTTCTCCACGGCCAGGACGGCGCGACGGAACACCTCCTTGCCGTTCATGAAGATCTTGCCGCCGTGCTCGCACGACAGGATCCCAGCTGCCGAGCCGTCCGACATGAGGTCCCAACCCAGCAGGGTGGGGGCGTCGGCCGATCGTTCGATGACTACCGCACCGGCGCCGTCGCCGAACAGCACACAGGTGCCCCGGTCGGTCCAGTCGATGATCCCGCTGAGGGCATCGCTTCCGATGAGCAGGATGCGGTCGACACCACCGGCCGAGAACTGCATAGCTGTCACAAGTCCGTACACGAAGCCCGAACACGCAGCGTTCATGTCAATGGCCCCGCACGACATCCCAAGGTTGTCCTGGACCACCGAGGCACTGGCTGGAAACTGCTGGTCCGAGGTACAGGTGGCCAGGAGTAGCAGGTCCACGTCGGCCGGGTCTACGCCGGCCATGGCCAAAGCGTCGCGACCAGCGGCCGTGGACATCTCAGTGACCTTGCCGTCCACATGGCGGGCGCCGATGCCGGAGCGCTCACGGATCCACTCGTCGGTGGTTTCCACCATCTCAGCCAGGTCGTGGTTGGTGAGCTGGCGCTCGGGAAGGTGGGTCGCCCAACCGGTGATACGGCCGTGGGCCATGGGGTGCTCCGTCAGGGTTATGAGACGGCCGGTGGGGACCGGCCCGTCGGCAGGCTAGTCAAGGACCGCCGAAAGCCGGGTGAGAAGGGGTGCGGCCGGAGTAGGGATAGGGTCGAACGCCCATGCAGGACCACGAACTCGCCGGACTCCTAGCCCAGGAAGCCGGTGACCTGCTCCTCGGGATCCGGGGCCAGGCCGTCGCCGAGGGCTGGCCGTCGTACCGCCTGCAGGACGAGGGGGACCGGCAGGCCCACCGCCACCTGGTGGACCGTCTGGCCGAGCTCCGTCCCGATGACGGACTCCTGTCCGAGGAGGGGACTGACGACGGGGCCCGCCTGGAGGCCAACCGGGTGTGGATCTTGGACCCACTGGACGGGACACGCGACTTCGGCCGGCCGAAAAGCATTGAATGGGCGGTCCACGTGGCCTTGGTGGAGGGGGGTCGGCCGACGGCCGCTGCCGTAGCCCTTCCGGCCAGCGGACAGCTTTATGGAACCGGCCTCTCGGCGGCCTCCCGTCCACTCGAGCGGGAACGCCCGGTGGTCGTTACCAGCCGGTCGCAGTGGGGCGAGGCCGAGGTAGTGGCGGCGGCCATCGGCGGCGTGGTCCGGTCCTTCGGGTCGGCGGGCGTGAAGGCCATGGCAGTGGTTGGGGGGTCGGCCGACGTCTACGTCCACCCGTCAGGCCTCTACGAGTGGGACGCCTGCGCCCCGGCCGCCGTGGCTACCGCCGCCGGTCTAGACGCCAGCGGTCTTGACGGCACGACCCTCACGTTTAACAAACCCCGCCCCGTCGTGCCAGGCTTACTCATCTGCCGGCCGGAATACACCGGGCGGGCACGGTCCGCCCTCCGCTGGTAGGGGTCCCACGCCGTCCTAGCCCACTAGGCGGGTAAGCAGATCGTCTACCAGGACGGCCAGGTGATCCCGGTCGCCGTCATTAACCAGCACGTGGTCGGCCACCGCCCGCCGTTCGGCGTTGGTGGCCTGGGCGGCCATCCGGGACCGGACGTCGTCGGGAACCATGCCCCGTCCTACCAGGCGATCCATTCGCAACTCGGGATCGGCTTCCACCACGACCACCTCGGTGTAACCCCGGCCGTCGGCTAGCCGACCGAGGTCGCTCTCCACCAGCACCGCCATGTCCAGCACCACCAGATCAGGTGGATCCTCGGCCAGAGCATCCAGTCGGCGGAGGATTTCCCGGTCTATGACCGGATGGCTGATGGCCTCCAGGTCGGTCAGGCGACCCTTAGAGGAGAACACCACTTCGGCCAGAGCTCCACGGTCAACAGCCCCATCAGGCCCGAGAATGCCGTCACCGAACTCGGCCACCACAGCGTCACGGACCTCCCGGAGGGTGAGGACGTGACGTCCCAGGGCGTCGACGTCGATGACCACCGCACCCCTTTCTGCCAGGAGGGTGGCCACTGTGGACTTCCCGGCGCCAATGCCCCCGCAGAGGCCTACGACCTTCACGCGAACCGTGGGGCTGTCAGACGGCCGGGGTGATAAGGCCGTAGTGGCCGTCGAAGCGCCGGTAGAGGACCTGGCCCCTGCTGGTGTCCGGCTCGGCGAAAAACACGAACGGCTCGTCGCCCTCGTCCAGCAGCACCTCAGCCTCGTTCAGGGGCAGGTGATTCAGGACCAGGGGTGCCGGATGTATGGGAGGCCTGGTCCGACCCGGAAGGGCCTCGCCGTCCACGCGGGGAACCACGCGCAACCCGGAGTCACCGTTGCGGTACACCACCCGGTCGATGCCGTGGTCGGCGTCCAGGTATAGGTAGAAGCCGTGGTCCAGGAGGTCCATCTCGTCTGCGGCCTCCTCGACGCTCATCGGACGCATGGCCAGCGACTTGTGGCGGACCACCGTCCGGTCGTCGACGGGGAGGTCCGCGTAGCCCGGGTGGGCCGGGGCCGGCTCGGGCTCCGACTCGCGACGCCGGTCTTCCAACCGCTTGCGGTGGCGCCTCAGGCGTCGGCTGAGGCGTTGGTCCAACTGGTCGATGGCCTCGGGCATGGTGTCGGCCGAGGCGTGGGCCCGCACGGCGACGCCGTTCAGATCCAGGGTGGCCTCCGCGATGGCCGGCAGGGAGTCGGTGGTCCCGTCGCGGAGCCGTAACTTGACCACCGCCGAAAGCACGGGTTCGTGCCCCAACTCGCACAACGCCCGGACCTTTCCGATCGCATAGTCCCGATCGCCGAACTCCACCGGTCCCCGGCTGAGCAGTTCGACTTCACAGACGGCATGTGGCTTCGTCAAGCCTCCCCCTTCGTGTGTCGGCCCCGGCAACCGCGACGGCCGGGTATGTGCCCGCCCATCATGTCGCGTGCGGGCCGCGCTGTCAGCCCTACACATTGGCGAAACCCGTGGGGTGGGAAACCATCGGGGATCGGCGAGACTTTTCGACCATGGCCTTCCGACTTGGGACTCTGCGCGACGGTCGGGCCGTTCTCCTCGACGACGGTCTGGTGGAGCCGGGCGACGATGCCGTGGCCCAGTGGTGGGACCTTGGACGGCTCACCGACGGCCGCTTGGCTGACCCCATGGACGCCCTCGGCGACCTCCCGACATTGAACGATCTGACGGGCGCCGACGGCAGCCCGGACGGCGGTCCGGACGGGACGGTGGGCCTGGCCGGGTTGGGTCCGGCGGTGCCGCGACCCCGGAGCGTCTTTGGGATCGGCATGAACTATGTGGCCCACGTCGACGAAATGGGCCGGGCACCGTCCGCAGCACCGGTCATCTTCACGAAGTTCTCGTCCTGTCTGGTTGGCCCATCCGACGACGTGGCTGTGGTCGGTGACCGCACCGACTACGAGGTGGAGTTGGTGGCCGTGGTCGGGCGTCGCTGTCGGAACCTGGCCGAGAGCGAGGTGTGGAACGCCTTGGCCGGCGTCACCGTGGGCCAGGACATCTCCGACCGGGCCCTGCAGACGGCGGCCGAGCCGCCCCAGTTCAGCCTGGGGAAGAGCTACGACACCTTCGGTCCGATCGGGCCTGCTGTGGTGTCCGTCGACCTTCTCGCGAACCGTGACGACCTGGCCCTGAGCTGCGCCGTGGATGGCGAGGTCCGTCAGGACAGCCGGACCAGCCGGATGATCGTGGGCGTTGAGCAGCTGGTGTCTTACCTGTCGCAGGTGTGCACCCTGCAGCCCGGGGACCTGGTGTTCACCGGAACCCCGGCCGGCGTGGGAGACCCCCAGGGTCGGTGCCTGAAGCCCGGCCAGCGGATCGACTCCCACATCCAAGGCGTCGGCCACTTGGTCAACCACTGCGTCTGAGCAGGTGACGCCTTCGGCTGGGACGGCCGTCGTCCGAGATTCCTAGTCCAGGCGTACCGGGGTCGACACCTCATCGAAGAAGTCTCCACCCTTATCGTCGACCACGATGAAGGCGGGGAAGTTCTCGACCTCGATGCGCCACACGGCCTCCATGTCTAACTCCGGGTAGTCGAGAACCTCGACCTGACGGATGGAGTCCAGGGCCAGGCGGGCCGCTGGGCCGCCGATCGATCCGAGGTAGAAGCCGCCGTGGCGGGCGCACGCCTCGGTGACCTGCCGCGACCGGTTTCCCTTAGCCAGCATGACCAGGCTGGCCCCGGCGGCCTGGAAGCGGTCCACGTAGGAGTCCATGCGGCCGGCGGTCGTCGGGCCGAATGACCCCGAGGCGTAGCCCTCAGGTGTCTTAGCCGGTCCCGCGTAGTAGATGGGGTGGTCCCGGAGGTAGTCGGGGAGGGGCTGTCCGGCGTCCAGCAACTCGGCCATCCGGGCGTGGGCGATGTCGCGGGCTACGACCAGGGTCCCGGTCAGGGACAGCCGGGTCTTGACCGGGTGCTGTGACAGCTCGTTGCGGATGGTGTCCATGGGTTGGTCGAGGTCGATAGGCACCACGGTGGCCGACAGGTCCTCGTCGGTGATCTCGGGTAGGAAGCGGGCCGGGTCCTCTTCCAACTGTTCGAGGAAAACGCCGTCGGAGGTGATTTTGCCGAGGGCCTGGCGGTCGGCCGAGCAGGAGACGGCGATGCCGACCGGGTTGGAGGCGCCGTGGCGGGGCAGGCGGACCACCCGGACGTCGTGGCAGAAGTATTTGCCACCGAACTGGGCTCCGATACCGAACCCCCGGGTCATCTCCAAGATCTTTTGCTCCCAGTCCAGATCGCGAAAGCCGTGCCCAGCTTCGCTACCGCTTGTCGGTAGGTGGTCCAGGTAGTGGGCCGAGGCGTACTTGGCCGTGCGAAGGGTGTGTTCGGCCGACGTGCCACCGATGACTACCGCAAGGTGGTATGGCGGGCAGGCCGCGGTACCCAGAGAGCGCAGCTTCTCGTCCAGGAAGGCGGCCAGCCCCTCAGGGTTGAGGAGTGCCTTGGTCTCCTGGAAGAGGTAGCTCTTGTTGGCTGAACCGCCGCCCTTGGCCATGAACAGGAACTTGTAGGCGTCGCCGGCTACTGACTCGATCTCGATCTGGGCCGGCAGATTCGTACCCGTGTTCTTTTCGGTGAACATGTCCAGGGGTGCCAACTGCGAGTAGCGCAGGTTGGAGGTCAGGTAGGTGTCCTGGACGCCTTGGGAGATGGTCTCCCGGTCGTTCCCACCGGTCAGGACCAGTTCGCCCTTCTTGGCCGACACGATGGCCGTTCCAGTGTCCTGACAGGACGGGAGCACTCCGCCGGCCGCGATGCAGGCGTTCTGCAGCAATTCCCGGGCTACGAAGCGGTCGTTGGCCGACGCCTCGGGGTCGTCCAAGATGGCCGCCACCTGGGCTAGGTGCTCGGAGCGCAGCAGGTGGGCGATGTCGCGCATGGCGGTCGCCGTCAGCAGGCGGATGGCCGCCGGGTCGACCTCCAGGAAGGCCCGACCGCCCGGTCCCTCGACGGTTCGGACGCCTTCGGCGGTGAGCAGTCGGAAGTCAGTGGCGGCGTAGGGGTCGTCCAGCAGTGGCAGCAGATCGGTGTAGGCGAACTCGGGGGTGTCGCTCATAGCTCCAACCTAACGGTCGCGGTTCTTCGGAACCCTCGACTTTGACCGGAGGCCGTAGTGAGCGCTGGCGCCTCAGGCAGCCAGGTCAGCCACGATCGGCATCCAGAAGTCGGCGCCGTGGTCGCCTCCAAGCGCGTAGAACATCATGCGATCGACGCAGTCGCCGTAACGAGCCCGGATTTCTGCAGCCACCTTGTCGGGTTCTGCGACGACAGCAAATGCGTCGAGCATCTCGTCGTCGATGAGATCGCCCATGGCTTGCCACTCGCCCCGCTTAGACATGGCGTTGAGGTCGCCGTGGAGGCCTTCCCAGCCGTGGATCTCAAGCACGCCCAGGTAGGCGGGAGTCGAGGCGTAGAAGGCGATCTGCTGGCGGATACCCGTGGCAGCCTTCGCCATGGTCTCCTCGTCGGGGCCGGTGACCACAAAACCGGGGCCGATGATCTCGAAGTCGTCCATCGTGCGTCCGGACTTCGCTAAGCCGGCTTCGATCCTGGGCAGGGTGACCTCGCGCAGGTACGTCTCGGTGGAGAAGGCGTGACAGATCAGGCCGTCGCAGACCTCACCGGCAACCTCGGACATGAGCGGTCCGACCGCTGAGATGAACACTTTGGGCGGGCCGCATTCGTTGGGGCCGGGGTTGAAGAACGGCGTCATCAGGGTGTGGGTGTAGAAGTCGCCGCGGAACGCCAGCTTCGTGCCGTTGTTCCAACAGTCCCAGATGGCCTGCATGGCACTCACGAACTCGCGCATCCTTGCCGCCGGCTGCGACCACTCCATCGAGAATCGCTTGGTGATGTGCGGCCGGATTTGGGTACCGAGCCCCATGATGAAACGGCCGCCGCTGTAGCGCTGCAGGTCATGGCCAATCTGGGCGAGGATCATGGGGTTGCGGGCGAAGGCCACGGCGATCGCGGTACCCAACTCGAGGCGTTCGGTGTGCTCGGCGGCGATGACGTGCGGCAGGAAGGGGTCATGGCTCGTCTCGGCGGTCCAGGCGCCGGCATAGCCCTCGTCCTCGAGGCGCTTCGCCGACGCTCCGATGGAGGCAAGTCCGCCGGACAGGGAAGTGGGGTTCGCGGCGCCGAGTCCGCCGTCGATCTTCATGCGCCGACGGTAGCGGTGGGGTAGGGCACCGCTAGCGTCCGGCCGACCATGGAACTGCTCCTCATCCGGCACGCCCTTCCGACAACCGTGGACAACCGGGACACCGGCCGGGAGGCTGACCCCGACCTGTCGGACCTCGGTCGACGCCAGGCGGCCGCGCTGGCCGACTGGTTGTGTACCGGCCCGACGGCCGAGCCGGTCGACGCCGTGTACGCCAGCCCGAAGGCCCGGGCCGTCCAGACCGTGGCCCCGCTGGCCGAGCGCCTGGACCTCGAGGTGGTCATCGAACCGCTGGTCAACGAGTACGACGCCGGCGAGCCGGAGTACGTTCCCATGGAGCGCCTCCGGGCCTTAGGGGACCCCCGGTGGGGCGCCATCATGGCCGGTGAGGACCTGGACGATCCGGAGGCCTTCCGGGACCAGGTGGTGATCGGGATGGAGCGGATCATCGGCGCCAACCCGGGACGGACGGTGGCTGTGGGGTGCCACGGGGGCGTGGTGTCCGCCTACCTGTCCCACGTGCTGGGCACCGACCGGGTGATGTTCTTCGAGGCCCGGTACACGGCGATCAGTCGGGTGGCCGCCTCGTCGTCGGGTCACCGCAGCTTGCGATCGGTGAACGAGCTGGACCACCTGCGGCTGGCGGGCATACCGTTGAGCGACGTCTGAGCCGACCGGGTGACCGGGCCCCGTCGGTCAGCGGGACAGGTCGGACAGGTTCCGGAAGTAGTCCAGGGCCGACGGGTTGGCCAGGGCCTCGAGGTTGGTGACCTCCCGACCCTCGACCACAGCCCGGACGGCCAGTTCTACCAACTTCCCCGAGCGGGTTCGGGGAAGTTCTGGAACCTCCACGATGACCGCAGGGACATGCCGGGGCGAGGCTCCTGTCCGGACGTCGGAGCGGATTCGGTCTCGGAGCTCGTCGTCCAGGGTGACGCCGTCGGTGGTGACCACGAACAACACCACCCGGGTGTCGCCGTCCCATTCTTGACCGATGACCAGGGCCTCCTCCACGTCGGGGTGCTGCTCCACCCGGCGATAGATCTCGGCCGTACCGATGCGCACGCCGCCCGGGTTCAGGGTGGCGTCCGAGCGGCCGTGGATGATGAAGCCCCCCTCTAGGGTCCGTTCTGCGAAGTCGCCCTGGTGCCACAAGCCGGGGAAGAGGTCGAAGTAGGTGGCGTGGTAGCGCCGGTCGTCGGGGTCGTCCCAGAACCCCAACGGCTGAGACGGAAAGGCCGACCGACACACCAGCTCGCCGCGTACCCCTGGTCCGACCGGGAGACCGGACCCGTCGACTACGTCCATGTCCATGCCCAGCACCGGGCCCTGGATCTGTCCGGCGTGGACCGGGCCGGTCGGCTGGCCGCCTACCAGGCAGCCGCACAGGTCGGTTCCACCGGAGATGGAGGCCAGGTGGACGTCGGCCTTCCAGTCGGCGTACACGTGGGCGAACCCCTCGTGGCTGAGCGGGCTGCCAGTTGAGCAGATTGTGCGGATCGTGCCCAGGTTGTGGGTGTCGACGGGCCGGAGTCCGGCCCGAGCCACCGAGTCGATGAACTTGGCCGAGACCCCGAAGAGGTTGATGCCACAGTCGTCGGCCAGGTCAAACAGCCGGTCGCCGTCGGGGTGGAAGGGCGATCCGTCGTAGAGCACCAGGGTGGCGCCGGTAGCCAGGCCGGAGGCCAGCCAGTTCCACATCATCCAGCCAGCCGTCGTGAAGTAGAAGACGCGGTCTCCGGGACGGACGTCGCACTGCAGGCGGTGCTCCACCAGGTGCTTGAGCAGGATCCCACCGGCCCGGTGCACGATGCACTTGGGCCGACCGGTCGTGCCCGAGGAGTACAGGACGTAGAGGGGATGATCGAACGGCAGATTCGCGAACCGGACGGTGTCCGGGCCGTGGGGCGACAGGAACTCCTCAAGAGTGACGGCGCTGCCGGGCAGGGGGCCGGACGGCCCCGGCCCGGGGACCACCACAACCCGTCGGAGGTCGACCAGCCCGTCGGCCACCTGGACGAGCCGCTCGGTCATGTCGTGGTGGCGACCGGCGTAGTGGTAGCTGTCGGTGGCGAATAGGACCACCGGTCGGATCTGGCCGAACCGGTCTAAGACCCCGTCGATTCCGAAGTCGGGCGAGGTGGACGAAAAGACGGCGCCGATGGACGCCGCGGCCAGCATCACGGCGTACACCTCGGGCACGTTGGGCAGCCAGGCGACGACCCGGTCGCCCGGTTCCACGCCGAGTTCCAGGAGAGCCTGCTGCAAGCGCGACACCAGGTCGTGGAGTTCCCGCCACGTGACATCTCTACGGGTGCCGTCCTCGCCGCGGGCCATTATCGCCGGATCGTCGCCACTCCGCGACAGGAGGTTCTCGGCCACGTTCAGGCGTCCGTCGGGGAAGAACCGTGCCCCGGACAGGTTCGTGGCGTCGCCTCCGACGGTTCGACCGCCTGGGTCACCCACCACTCCTAGGTGCTCCCAGACGGCGGCCCAGAACTCGTCCGGCCGATCGATCGACCACCGGTGGAGGTCGTCGTAGCCGCCAGCTACGCCGACCGACATCCGGAAGGCCTCGATCTGGGAGGCGGACCGGCGGTCGGTGTCCGGGGTCCAGAGGGGGTTGGCCATGGTCTCCGGAGACTAGGGCGGGCACGCCGGCTGGGAACCCGATGGGCCAGACTGCGGCCATGGAGGACGAGGTGGTTCCGGTGGACGGGGCACGTGGGAGGTGGTTTGAGGAACTGCCCGTCGGACTGGTAGTCCGCCACGCCCTTTCTCGGACGGTGACCGAGGCCGACAACACCTTGTTCTGCGCCCTGACCCACAACCCTCAGCCACTGCACCTGGACGCCGAGTTTGCTGCCAGCACCGAGTTCGGCCAGCGCCTAGTCAACAGCCTGTTCACCCTGGGTCTGGTGGTCGGGGTCAGCGTGGCTGATACCACCCTGGGGACCACGGTGGCCAACCTGGGATTCGAGGAGACGACGTTCCCAGCTCCGGTGTTCCTGGGCGACACCCTGCACGTCGAGACCGAGGTGATGGCGGCTCGCGGGTCTCGTTCCCGGACCGACGCCGGGATTGTGGCTTTCGAGCACCGAGCCCACAACCAGCGCGGCGAACTGGTGTGTCGGACGCGACGCAACGCCCTGATGCGCCGTCGCCCCTGACGTGACCCCGATCCCCGTTCTCACGGATTCCCGGTAGGGCCTCGCTGGCGTAGGCTCGGCGACCGTGCCTGAGGACCACCCCGCCGCCGTCTCGTCGTCGGACGGGCAGTCACTCGGACGGGGTCACAACCACGGGGTAGTTGATGACCTGCACGTAACCGTGGGACGGCGTCTCCGGGCCTCCGGGATGCGCTACAGCCGGTCCCGCTTTGCCGTGGTTGAGGTTCTGGCTGACGCCGGTCGACCGGTCACCCTCCGTGAGATCCTGGTCGTAGATGGTGGGCGACGTCTGGCCCAGAGCTCGGCCTACCGGAACCTCGCCGAGCTGGTGGACGTGGGGGCTGTCCGACGGGTGGACGCCGGCGACGACCGGGCGCGCTTCGAGCTTCACGAGTCGCTCACCGGGCACCACCACCACCTGGTGTGTGACGTCTGCGGCCGAGTGGAGGACTTCCGGGTTCCGGACGAGTTTGAGCGGCAGGTAGCCGCCCTGGTCGACGTGGCCGAGGGCGGGGGCTTCCGGGTGGACGCCCACCGCTTTGACATGCTCGGCCGGTGCGCCGACTGTCGGTGAGCTGCCGACGCCGGAGGTCCGGCGAGTGTTCCTGAAGCGCCCGGCCGCCCGGGTTGTCCTCCTCGACCGGGAGGGGCGGATCTTCCTCGTCAACGCCGAGGATCCGCTCGACCCGTTCAAGCCGCCGTGGTGGGAGATCCCGGGTGGTGGCATCGACTGGGGTGAGGACAGCGCCACAGCAGCAGCCCGGGAACTAGTCGAGGAGACGGGTATCGAGGAGGTGGAGATGGGTCCGATCATCTGGACCCAGCACGTGCAGTTCACCTTCGGTGGGTACTTCTTCGACAGCCACGAGAAGATCCACGTGGCGTGGTGTGACGGCGGTGACTACCGGCCCCGGCACCTGGAGGCCCTGGAGGCCGCGGCCTTCCGGGGAGCGCGCTGGTGGGCCCTAGACGACCTACTGGCCTCTGACGAGCCAGTGCTCCCGGCCCTACTGCGCGAGCACCTGAGTCCCATCGTGGCCGGGAATCTGCCCGTCGAACCGATCGACATCTCGCCGGAACCCCTCGACTGACCGGTCGATAAGACAGGCCGAGGTGGTCAGGCCAGGGACTCCAGCCCGCCCCAGGCCAGTCGGGCGGCCAGGGCAGCCATCTCCTCGGCCGATCGAGTCCGACCCTCGTGCATCCAGTGACGGATCATGCCCTCGGACATCCCGTTGATGCCCGCCGCCATGGCCAGCGCCGATCGGTGGTCCACGACCCGGATGAGGCGGGTCAGGTACTCGGCGAACGAGTCCCGAACCTGACGGGCGTCTCGTCGAAACTCGGGGTCTACGGCCAGGCTCGAGCCGTAGAGCACTGAGAAGGCGGCTGGGCGCTCGTCGAAGAAGTGGAAGAAGGCCCGGAAGCCGGCCTCCACTTGACGCCGCGGCGTCTCTTCCGCCTCAGCGGCCTCGATGGCCCGCATCAGCCTGTCGCCTGTTTCGGTCAGGAGGACCTCGAACAGGTCGTGCTTCGACACGAAGTGCTGGTAGAGCACCGGCTTGGTTACGCCGGCCTCCGAGGCCAGGGCGTTCATGGACGTGTCGTGATAGCCGTGGCGGGCGAAGACCTCGAGGGCGACATCCAGGATCTGGCGACGACGCTCGGCGGCCGGCAGGCGTGTCTGGGTGGCCGTGACGGTCATCAGGGGCCTGGGAGCTGGTCGACGATTGTTGACACACTGTGACGGTAGACACACTGACGGCCAATGGGAGAAGCCGGGCGGGGAAAACCCCCTTGGGCACCTGGCAGGGGTCGGTCAGTGCCTGCGGTCCGTGCCCCGATCCTCATCGTCGGCGGCCCGCACTGCGTAGTGGAGGACAATGGCCGGGGCCAGCACGACAGATCCGGCGACCAGCAGCACCACCAGGCTGGTGGCCACGCGGCCCGAGAACCCAGAGGCCAGCCCGGCGGCGAAGATAACCAGGGAGGCGGCGAACGCCAGGTAGCCAAGCCGTTGGCCCAGCCGGGCCAGGCGTCGGAGGGATTCGCGCCGGACCAGCATCGGATCGAGGGGCTGTGACGGGGAGTCGGGTGGGGAGGTCACGGGAGCCAGCCTGCCTCAGCTAGTAGGGATTCCAGCCCTTCGGCCATCCGTCTGGTCGACAGTTCTTCGACCGCCACCTCCCGGTTGTGGGCCAGCAGAGTTTCCCGCTGGTCGGCCGGTGAGGCCAGCCAGTCCCGGAGGGGTTCCGGGTCGCTGGCGTCGAACCAGGCGAATCCCAGAGCCCGCAACTCATCAGCCACCGGGTAGTCGCCGACGGCCACGGGCCGTCGGGCCAGGGCGGCCTCGACCGGTGGGTTGCCGAAGCCCTCCCAGCTAGACGGGAAGGCCACTACATCGGCCGCTGCGTAGAGGTCGGACCGGTTGGCGTGCGAGGCGTGGATAACCGGACAGCGGGCGGCCGCCAGTTCCCGTGCCAGATCGGGTCCGTAGCCGTCTTCGGCCGGTCCGGAGAGCCAGTAGGTGGCGTCCAATGACTCGGCGAGGGTCACGGCACGGCCTACCGCCTTGCGGGGAATGGCCCGAACCGGATGGACCACCAAGCGGTCGTCGGCGCCTAGCCCCAGTCGGTCCCGGGTGGCCTGGTGGTCGCCGAGGGGAGGGTCCGGGTCGAACCCGTTGCGGATGGTGGTGGCGGCGATTCCCCGTTCGGCCAGGTCCCGGCGGGTCAGGTCGTTGACTGTGACGTGGCGCCACGCCGGGTCATCCGGTGGTAGGTCAGTCACGTGGGCGAAGCGGGTCCGCTGCCACGGGAGGTCGTGGTGGTGGAGGACGGCCGGCCGGCCCCGGAGAACCCCGGCCAGGACGCGGGCGGCAGACGGGTTCAACGGGAGAGAGCACAAATTTTCTACCACCACCAGGTCGGTTCCACGTAGGACCTCAACCAGCCGGTCGGCTTTCGGCGGGCTGGAGGCACCTACGCTCAGGCCTTCCACCAGGGTCAGTGGCCGGTCATTGTCCCAGCCCGGCTCCACCGCACCGGCCAGGAAGTCCACCCCGAATCCCAGCCCGGCGAGCGCGTTAGCCCAGTTCCGTGCTACGACCGAGACCCCGTCGGTCGGGCCGAAGCGGAAGGAGACAATGGTGCAGCGAGGCATGGGGCTCCCGGTCCTCCCAGACCCGTCCGACGGCGACCTCCGGGCCGTTGTGCAACGGGTGCTCGACGACCACTGGGTGCCGGAAGGGTACGCAGCGCCCAACACGGGGGTCTACCCGTGGCAGTGGCTGTGGGACTCGTGCTTCCACGTGCTTATCTGGCGGGCGCTCGGCGACCGGGACCGGGCCCAGCGGGAACTGGCCGAGATGTTCCGCCCGCAGGGACCCTCCGGCTTTGTGCCCCACGTGAACTACGTCCGGTCGCCGGGGTTTCACGAGGACCTGTGGGGGCGGAGGGACGGCTCGGCAATCACCCAACCGCCAATGTACGGCCACGCGGTGGCCGAGCTCGTCCGGGCTGGCTGGCCACCGGACGACGAGGTGGTGGCCTTTGCGGTCTCGGGACTGCGGTTCCTGCTAGAGCACCGGGCCCGCGACGGGAACGGGCTCGTCCTGGCATGCCACCCCTGGGAGACGGGTACCGACGACTCCCCCCGCTGGGACGACCGGTGCCCGGACGGCTTTGACCGGTCCCGCTGGGCGTCGGTCAAGGACCGCTTGGTGTCCACCATCGAGACCGGCTCCGACGGCGAGCCCCTTCACAACCCGGTGTTCCCGGTGGCCCCGACGGGCTTCAATGCGCTCATCGCCTTCAACGCCCGGGAGCTGGCCGCCGTGGTCGACGATGCCGGGCTGGCCGAAGAGGGCGACCAGCTGGCCGCCGCCCTGGTCGATCGGTGGTCCGAGGAGGCCGGAACCTGGGTGGACGCCGGTCCGACGGCCGACGGCTCGGGTCGGGTACGGACCCTGGACGCCCTGCTCCCGCTCCTCGTCGACGACGAGCCTGGTCGGGCGGCGACCGTGGTCGACCAACTCCTGGACCCGAGAGCCTTCGGAGGTCCGGCCGGTCCGGCTGGCGTGCATCGGGCCGAGCCGACCTTCAACCCGGATGCCTACTGGAGGGGCCCGGTATGGCCCCAGCTGGCCTACCTGGTGGTCCTGGCCGTCGAGCGGCACTCGCCGACCGCCGCCGCCCACCTGGCCCGGACCACGGTGGCTGGGGCGTGGGCGTCGGGGCTAGCCGAGTATTGGAACCCGGACACCGGAGCGGGTCTTGGTGCCGTCCCGCAGTCCTGGTCGGGCCTGGCTCTGGTGCTGGCCGAGCGGCGTTAGCGGCGAGAGTCCCGGGCCGAGCCGACCATCTCGCCGCCGTCCTCGACCATCAGGTAGCAGTGGATGCCTCGGAACCGGGCCTCCTCGTGCTCGAAATCGGTTCTCGACGGGGTGAGGTAGCCCAACTCCAGCTCGGAGAGCTCGTAGATCTGGCCCACGAAGGCGGCAAAGGCGCCATAGCACTCGGCCCGGGCGTAAGCCTCCATCTCGCTGTCTCCGGGCCACGGTGCCCCGGCTCGGGCCGGGTGGTCGGTCCGGAGGTACACCTCGTGCTGGTGAGGGCCCTCGCAGGGCACCCTGGTGTCGATCTCGACGTGCCGGTCGTTTTGCACCCAGGAGTACCGGTTAAAGCAGGTTCCGTCGGCCAGGTCGTGCAGGTTGACCACGTCGCCTACCCAGTCAGGTATGCCCTCGTCGGCCAGGGTAGGTCGGGCCTCCACGATCGACGTGGTGGCCACCGCCGGCCCCGCTGCCGGAGGGGCCGGGGCGGTGCCGTCCTCGGAGCAGGCGCCAGCGAGCAGGAGGACGGCCGTCATGGTGGCCGCCGGGAGCCGTTGTTGAGCGGACCGGGGCATGGGCATGGGGTCAGGGTACGGCCGACCGGTACCGTGACGGGGTGCCGGTGGTCGAGTTGCGTGGGACGGTGGCGCTGCTGGGGAACTTCCCCGCGCTGGCCGGGGTGGATCTGACGGTCCGGGCCGGCGAGACGGTGTTAGTCCGGGGCCCCAACGGGGCCGGGAAGACCACCCTGCTTCGCCTATGCGCCGGCCTAATCCGGCCCGAATCCGGGTCGGCCACCGTGCTGGGCCATGACCTGGTCATGGAGCGTCGGGCGGCCAGGCGTCGGGTGGCCCTCCTGGGACACGCCAATGGGCTCTACGACGACCTCACCGTCGTGCAGAACATGCGCTTCTGGGCCCGGGCAGCTGGCCTCTCGTCCGGCGAGGCAAGTCAACGGACGGCTTCGGCGCTGGACCGTCTAGCAGTCGCCAGGCGACTCCACGACCAGCCGGTCCACACCCTCTCGGCCGGCCAGCGTCGCCGGACCTCGCTGGCCGCCCTAGTCGTACGACGACCGGAACTCTGGCTGTTGGACGAGCCCCATGCGGGGCTGGACCAGGCCGGCCGGGACGTGGTTGACGCTCTGGTGAGCGACGCGGTAGCCGCCGGGGCCACTGTGGTGGTGTCGTCTCACGAGCTGGAGCGGGTGGCCACCCTCTCGCCCCGGGTGGTGACCGTGTCCGGTGGGATGGTGGTGGACGACACCGCCGGCGGGCATGGGCGGCCGGCCGATGGTTGACGTACGCCGGTTCCTGGGTGACGTTCGGCTGGTTGCCGGCCGCGATCTACGGATCGAGGCCCGTTCCCGGGTGGTCGCCGCCCAGGTGGTGCCCTTCGCTCTACTGGTCCTGGTCCTGTTTGGCTTCGCCCTAGATGCCGACCAGCGCACCCTAGGTACCTTCGCTCCGGGGCTGTTCTGGGTGGCCGTCCTCCTCAGCGCCCTGCTGGCCGTCCACCGGTCAGCGACACTGGAGCAGTCGGACGGGACGCTGGACGCATTGCGCATGTCCGGCTTGGCGCCGCTAGCCCTGTTCCTGGGCAAGGCGGCGGCTGTGTTCGTGCAGCTTCTGGCCCTCGAGGCGGTACTGGTCGGGGGGCTCTTGGTGTTCTACGGCGTCGAGGTGGACGACCCCGCCCTGTTGATAGTGGCCGGTGTGCTGGCCGGGGCCACGGTGGCCGCCGCCGGTACCCTCTACGGCGCGCTGGCCTCGGGTCTCGGGGTGCGGGAAACCCTCCTGCCCATCCTGTTGCTCCCGGTTCTGGCGCCGGTGCTGATCGCAGCCACCCGTGCGTTCGACGACGCCCTGGGGGTCGCGGCGGTGGACGGATGGGCCTGGACCGGGCTGCTGGCCGCTACCGCTTTGGTCGCCACCGTGGTCGGCGCCCTGGCCTACGGCGCGCTGATCGAGGACTGACCGGGAGCACCCATGGCCGGACCAGACGAGCGACGAGACGGAACCGGGTCCCGCGGCTCGCGGCTACTGGGCGCCGGGGCGCTGCTCGGCGTTGCGGCGCTGGTCGTCCTGGCCTTCGTGGCAACCGACGCCGACGTGCGTATCCACCCCACGACCGGTGAGGAGTTCGGACAGTTCGATGCCGTACGGATGCTTTACCTGCACGTTCCGATGGCTGTGCTTATGTACGCCGCCTTCGTGGTTTGTGCCGTGGCCAGCGTCGGGGTGCTGTTGCGCCGCTCGGCCTGGTGGGATGTCATGGCCTACGCAGCGGGTGAGGTGGGCACGGTGCTGTGTGGCCTGGTCCTGGTGACCGGCTCCATCTGGGGCCGACCAGTCTGGAACACCTGGTGGGAGTGGGGCGACGTACGCCTCATGACCACTCTGGTCCTCTTCCTGTTGTTTGTCGGCTACCTGGCGTTGCGTCGCACCACCGCTGACCCCCGCCTCCAGGCCCGGAGGGCGGCCGTGGTGGCCCTGGTGGCCGTCCTGGACATCCCGCTCATCAACCGCTCGGTGGCCTGGTGGGAGAACCGGACCCTCCACCAGCAGTCCACCCTGGCCGAGTTAAAGATCGAGGACCTTACGCTGTTCACCCTCATGTTCGGCTTCCTGGTCTTTGGCCTTGTGGCCTGGTGGCTGCTTGTCCACCGGTTCCGGGTGGGATGGCTGGAACAGGCGGCGATCGACCACGACGTGGCGACGGCCCTGGCCGAGCGCCGGTCCGAAACCTCGGCCACCGACCTGGACGCCGCGGTCGGCCGCCGGAACGATGGGGAAGACACGGTATGACCCACGTGGGCTATCTGGTGGCTGGGTGGGGCATCTCGCTGGTCGTGTTGGGCGGTTACGCCTTCGGCCTGGTACGTCGCGGTCGACGGTTGGCGCCCCGGGTTCCCGTGGACGGACGTCGCTGGATCGACTCGTCGGGGTCCGACCGTGGTTGACGATCTCGGACCACGGTCGGCTCCCCTCGACCTGACCCCTGAGCCGGCACGGCCGGTGGTCCGGACCCGGCGTCCTGGGGCGATGCTCCTACTCCTGGGAGTGGTGGCCGCCGTGGTCTTCGTGCTACTGCGTTCCCTGGGCGACGCCTCCCTGTTTTTTTACGAGGTCCCCGAGGCGGTCGAGCTGCGGTCTGAGCTCGGCGACGACCGGTTCCGGGTGGTGGGCACCCCGCAGCCCGGCCTAGTGGAGGGCGAGTTGGGGGGCGAGGCGGCGGTCGTCTTTACCCTGTGCGCCGGTGACGTCCTGGCCGACGTGGTCCACCTGGGTGACCCGGCTGAGCTCTTCCAGCCCGGAGTGCCGGTGGTGCTCCAAGGGGCCTGGAAGGCTGGAAGGCCCCCGGACCTGACCGGGCTGGACGGGGCGGCCGACGACGGCTGGTTCCTGCGGACGGACCACATGGTGGTCAAGCACGACAACGACTACCGGTCCGACGGCGCCCAGCTGGCTCCCTGCGGGACGGTCGGTTGAACGCCACCCTCGGCACGCTCTTCGTCGCCCTCGGCCTGTCCGCCTCGGTGGTCGGAGTGGTCGTGGTGGCCTACGGCCTGGCTACCCGTAACCCAGCCCTGGTCGTGCGTTCTCGGGTGGCCGTGGGATTCCTGGCCGTAGCCGCCGTAGGCCAGGTGGCGGCCATGGAGCGTGCGCTCATCACCCGGGACTTCACGGTGGCCTTCGTGGCCGAGCACGGCAGTCACCGGACGCCGGCTCTGTTCAACGTGGCCACTCTGTGGTCGGCCCTCGAGGGATCGATCCTCTTGTGGGTCCTGGTCCTCGTGGGCTACGTAGTCCTGGTGGCTAGGCGGTTCCGCGACCGCCTGGACGACCCGATGGTGGGGTGGACCCTCCTGGTCCTGTTCGCCGTCTGTGCCTTCTTCTTCCTGCTCCTGGCCGGGCCAGCCCATCCGTTCGGCCGGTTCAGCCCATGGCCGGGCTACGACGGACCGGGTCCCAACCCGCTCCTCCAGAACCACGTCCTCATGGCTTTTCACCCGCCGGTCCTGTACCTGGGATACGTGGGCTTCACGGTGCCGTTCGCGCTGGCTGTGGCGGCCCTGGCCACTGGACGCCTTGGCGAGGGCTGGCTACTGGAAGCCCGGCGGTGGACCTTGGTCGCTTGGGGGTGCCTCACTGTAGGAATCCTGTTGGGGGCCTGGTGGTCCTACGACGTCTTGGGCTGGGGCGGTTACTGGGCGTGGGATCCGGTGGAGAACGCCTCCTTTCTGCCTTGGCTGACCGGGACGGCTTACCTGCACTCGGTCATGGTTCAGGAGCGGCGGGGGATGCTTCGGGTCTGGAACCTGTCCCTACTTTGTGCCACGTTCTCGTTGACCATCCTCGGGACCTTCATCACCCGGTCGGGGGTCCTGGATTCCGTGCATGCCTTCACCGAGTCGGCCATCGGGCCGCTCCTGCTCGGCTTCTTTGCCGCCGTGGTGGCGACCACCGTGGGCCTAATCGCCTGGCGGGGCGACGAGCTCCGCACGGTGGGGTGGATCGACTCTCCGGTGTCACGCACTGGGGCCTTCCTGGCCAACAACCTGCTGTTCGGGGCCTTCGCCTTCGTGGTGCTCCTGGGCACCGTCTTTCCGCTGCTGGTGGAGGCGGCTCAGGGGAACCGGATCTCGGTCGGCAACCCGTACTTCGAGCGGATGACCATGCCAATCGGCTTCGCCCTGTTATTCATGATGGCGGTAGCCCCGGCACTGCCGTGGAGCCGCACCTCGGCTGACATGCTCTCGGTGCGCCTCCGGTGGCCGGCGGTGGCAGGGGCGGGGGCCATGCTGGCCGGCGTCCTGCTGGGCAGCCGCGGCTGGGCACCCACCCTGGCTGTCGGCCTGGCCGGCTTCGCCGTGGGAGGCGCTGTTCGGCAACTGCTCCTGGCCGTGGGAGCCCGGGGTCTCAGGGGCCTGATGGGCCGGTCCAGCGGAGGCATGGTCGTCCACATAGGGGTGGCCGTGGTGGCTGTGGCCTTCGCCTGCTCCTCGGCCTTCGTTCGCCAGGCCGAGTTTCGGTTCACCGATCCGGGCGATCGGGCCTCGTTCGCCGACCATGAGTTGGTCTTTGACGGCGTGGCCACCGTGCAACTTCCCGAGAAGACTGAGGTCCGAGTGGCTGTGCTGGTCGACGGGCACCGCTACCTACCGGCCATCAGCGCCTTCCCGTTCGGAGGCCAAACAATCGGCACGCCGGCTACCAGGTCCACGTTGCGCGACGACCTCCAGTTGGCGGTGTTGGCCGTGCCGGACGAGGAGTCCTCAACCACCGTTGTCCGGGTCACCGTGCAGCCCTTGGTGATGTGGCTGTGGGTTGGTGGGGCAGTGATGGCGGTGGGGACGGCCCTGGCCGCCGTCCCGACGGGCCGACGCCGCGACGAGGTTGACGTGCCATCGGTCGATGAGGTGGCCTCATGAGCCCGGTGCGGTCGGCGGCTATAGCCGTGGGTCTCGTCCTGGCCGTCCTGGTAGCGGTGTTTGCCACCCGTGACTCCAGCCGGGACCGGATGACCACCCACCTAGTGGGGGGCGTGGCCCCAGCCGTTGTCGGCACGGCGGTGGACGGCTCGACCTGGGACCTGGACGACCATCGGGGCAGGTGGGTGCTCGTCAACTTCTTCTCCACCACCTGCGTACCGTGTATCGAAGAGCATCCGGAGCTGGTGGCCTTCGCCGAGGCCCACGCGTCGGCCGGTGACGTGCGGCTGGTGAGTGTGGCCTTCGATGACCGTCCGGCCGCCGTGGCGGCGTTCTTCGCCGAGAACGGTGGGGGATGGCCGGTACTCGTCACCGATACGGGTCGGATCGCCGTGGACTGGGGCGTGGTGGCCGTGCCCGAGTCATACCTGGTGACCCCCTCGGGCCACGTGGCGGCCAAGGTGGTAGGCGGGGTCGACCGGAACAGTCTGGAGGACCTGCTGGATCAGGTCTCGGCAGGGGCGTCGTGAGGGCCGCATGGTGAGCCGACGCCTGACCTGGCTAGTCGTCCTGGCTGTAGTCGTGGGGAGCCTGGTGGCCGCTGAGCAGGTCGGGCGGCCTCCCCTCACCAACGCCGACCGGGTCCATGCGTTGGCTGGTGACTTCGCCTGTCCAGTTTGTCGTGGACAGTCCCTCGGGGAGTCGGACGTACCGATCGCCCGGACCATCCGTTCGTCCATCCGCACCATGGTCGACGACGGTCGGACTGACGACGAGATCCGATCCGTGCTGGTGGCCCGATTTGGCGAAGACATCGACTACACGCCGGGGGGAGAGGGCCTGACCGGGCTCGTCTGGGTCCTCCCAGTGCTGGCCGGTGGGGCGGCGGCGGTCGGTCTGGGGTTGGCGCTCGTACGGTGGCGGGGGGGACGGTCCGGTGGGCGGCCCCCCCGGCCGTTAGTCGTCGGGGGCGTCCTGCTAGTCGTCGTGGTGGCCGGGCTCCTAGTGGCCCGGACGGCTGGTCAGCGCCCGACGGGTGGGTCGCTCAGCGGTGATATCCGGTCGTCGACCCGCACCCTGCTGGTGGAGGCGGGGGTGGCAGACCCCGAGGAAGCCGTCGTCCTGTACTCACAGGTCCTGGAAGTGCAGCCGTCTAACGCGGAAGCGCTGGCCTACCGCGGCTGGGTCCGTTGGCGAAACGGCGAGGGCCCGTCGGCCCGTTCCGACCTAGACGAAGCAGTGGCTGTCGATCCCGCCTATCCAGACGTCCGGGTGTTCCGGGCCTCCCAGCGCCACGCCGACGGGGACCACACCGGGGCGGCTGCCGACCTGGTTGCCCTCGACGGCCTGGCCGCGCCGCCCATCGTGGGCGACCTGCTGGCTGCCAGCCGACTGCGAGAGCGCATCGCCGTCGGCCTGGCCTCCGACGGCGATCTGCTGGAGGCCCTGGAGGTCCTCGATTCTGGGCTATCGGCCGATCCAGAGAGCAGTTCGCTGCTCGCTGAGCGGGGCTGGCTGCTGGTCCTCACCCGGACGCCGGAGCTGGTCCAACGGGGCCTCAACAACCTGGACGAGGCGGTCGCCGTCCAGCCCGGAGACCCGCACGCCCGGGCTTACCGCGCGGTGGCCCTGGCCACGGTGGTCGGGAGGCCCGGTGACGCGACTGCCGACCTAGCGGTGTTCGCCGCGATAGACAGTCCTCCGGCGGACCTAGTGGACCTGCTGGTCGGGATGGGGCTCCTCGGAGGCTGACCCCGGTACTTACCTGGCTCCCCGGCTCAAGGGGTGGGGTGGTAGCGGGCGTGGACGATCCGACCACCGCCGATCGTCAGCTCCCACGTGGAGGCGTAGCCGCATTCCTGGCCACCGCTGATCTCTGCGCCATCGGAGACCAGGTCCCGGACCACGTCGAATATCACGTCGGAGTGGCTGCACAGCACTGTCGGCGAGGTCTCGGGATCGGCCGCCAGGTCCCGGATCAGGGTCGTGGTGTTCCGCGATGCCCCCTCGAATAGGTGGTCGACCACCTCGGGCAGGATGCCCAGCCGGGTGCACAGCGGGCCCACCGTCTGGAGGCAGCGGACGGCCCGGCTACTCAGGACGCGGGTCGGTGGCCGATCGGCGAACAGCGCCGACACCAAATCGTCCAACCGACCGGCCTGGGCAGCGCCCCTGGCGTCCAACGGCCGGTCGACGTCCTCGCCAACCCATCGGTAGGGATCGCCGGCCGACCCGTGGCGGATCAGGAGCAGGCTCATCCCGGTCCCCGGAGGTCAGCAGAGATCTCTCGACAAGTGTTCGGGACCCCTCCAGGGTGGACGTGACTGGCGCAAAGGGCGGCCACGGGGCGTGGTGGAGAGGTGGAGGCGTGGCCGAGCTGATGACACTTCACGGTGGCGCGGACCGTCGAACGAGACGTCGCTACGGGCCTAGCCCGTCACGTCGGTGATACAGACGGCGTCGCCCATTGGCAGCGACGACCGCATCTCGGCCGTCGCCTCGCCGTATAGCGTCGAAAGCATCCCTCGGACCAGGCCCCGGTCCACGGCACAGATCACCGGGTGCTCGATAGGGGCGCCCCCGAACGGGCAGTGTTCGGAGACGATACGCAGGCGGTCGTCAGCCGCCCGCTCCGCCCGGGCCGCGAAGCCATGGGCGGTGAGGGCCTCGGCCACCACGTACATCGCCGATTGGAAGGACCGGTGCACCTCGTCGGTCCCGAGGGACTCGGCCATGCTGCGTCCCACCTCGGCGCCCACCTCCTCGGCCATGGCCTCGGCCTGTTCCGAGGGCAGGAGGGCCAGCGCCCGGCCAAGCAGGCTGACTAGGACGGCATCTTGGCGGACCGGCAGCTCCAACGGAATGCCGGGATCGGAAATCCGGTAGTGCTTGGACGGGCGGCCCGCCGTGGCTCCCTCGGCCCGCTCCACGGCCACCTCCAGGTAGCCGCCGGCGGCCAGCTTGTCGAGGTGGTGGCGGGCCACGTTGGGATGGAGGTCGAAGGCGGCCGCTGCCTCGGCCGCTGTGACCCCATCGTCGGCCTCTCGGACGTGCAGGTAGATATCACGGCGGGTCGGGTCGCCGAAGGCGCCAGTAATCGCGGTGACCGCCGATGAGAACTCGGTGGCCGTGAGGGGGGCCGTGTCCACCCGGCTATTCTACCGAACCCGACTCTCCGGTCGCCCGGCCGGGTCCGCCGGTGGCATCGTGGCTGGTTCCCGGGCGGATGGAGGACGTCGGCAGCCCCGTGGCGGATCCTGTCCGGGGCACGGGAGGAGTATCCGTGCCGGTCACCGAGTCCCAGGTCATCGAGGCCCTGCGCCCTGTCCACGACCCTGAATTGAGGCGCAGCATTGTGGACCTGGGCATGGTCCGCGGGGTTGCTATCGACGGTCTGCGGGTCAACGTGCAGGTCGCCCTCACCGTGCCCGGCTGCCCCCTGAAGGCTGAGATCCAGCAGTCTGTGGACGACGCCGTAGTGGCTCTCGACGGCGTAGACGCCGTGGGCGTCGACTTCACCGTCATGAGTGATACCGAGCGCGAGGAACTCCGGGAGCGACTGCACGGTGATCCGTCGGCGACCGCGGGGACCAACCCCACCTTCGGGCACTCCGAGGGGCGGTCCGTGCCGTTCGCTGAGGCCAACTCATCCACGCGGGTGCTACTCATCGCGTCGGGCAAGGGCGGGGTCGGCAAGTCGTCGGTCACCACCAACCTGGCCGTGGCCCTGGCCGGTCGGGGTCGTGACGTGGCCGTCGTGGACGCCGACGTCTGGGGCTTCTCCATCCCACGGATGCTGGGCGTGTCCCATGCCCCGACGGTCATCGACGACATGCTCATACCGCCGGAGGCCCATGGTGTGCGCTGTATCTCGATGGGGTTCTTCGCCGAGGAGGACCAGCCGGTCATCTGGCGGGGCCCGATGCTGCACAAGGCCCTGGAGCAGTTCCTCACCGACGTCTACTGGGACGAGCCCGACTACCTACTGGTCGACCTTCCGCCCGGGACGGGCGACATCTCGATTTCGCTGGCCGGCTTCTTGCCCACCGCCGAGATGTACGTGGTCACCACCCCCCAACCGGTGGCCCAGACGGTGGCCCAGCGGGCGGCCTTCATGGCCGAGAAGGTCAACCTCAAGGTCCACGGCGTCATCGAGAACATGTCCTGGTTCACCGGCGATGACGGGACTCGCTACGAGCTGTTCGGCGCCGGTGGTGGAAACTCACTGGCCAAGCGACTGGACGTGCCCCTTATCGGTCAGGTCCCGTTGGTGCCCGAGCTACGCGAGGGTGCCGATCACGGTCGACCGGTAGCCGAAGACCCGACCAGCGAGGCGGGCGCCGTGTTCGCCGAAATGGCCCGGCTGCTGGACGTTGAGATGAAGCCGACGAAGCGTCGGCACAGGGAACTGAAGATCATCTGAGCCGGTCGCCGACCGGTCGGAGCGAACCCGAGGAGGATGAGGGTGGACCTGCGTATTGGGGTGACTAACGCCCCGAAGGAGATCACAGTGGAGTTGGCCGACGACACCGACGTGGACGCCCTACGGGCCGACGTGGACCGGGTGGTCGGTGGCGAGGAAGGGGCCGTGCTGTGGCTCACCGATGTCCGGGGTCGGCAGGTGGGGGTCCCGGCCGACCGGATCGCCTACGTGGACGTGGGCGCCGCCGGATCCGACAACCCGGTCGGCTTCGGCTGATCCGCTGACAGCGAGGGCCCCGTGGCGACGTTGGCCGACCTGGCCCGGACCCACACGGATCTCGACGACGAGGACATCGGCCTTCTTCAGGATCTGTCCAGCACCTGGGGCCTGCTGGCTGACCTCTCGTTCGCTGACCTGCTGCTCTTCGGCCGCCGGGACGGTGAGCCCAGGGGTCCCCTGGTCCTGCTAGGCCACGTCCGACCCACCACCGGCACCACCCTGTACCGGGCCGACCTAGTCGGCCAGGTCTTCGAGTCGTCGCGCCGTCCGTTGGCCACCGAGGCCTTCGATACGGGAAGCACGACCGCCGGGACGGTCAGCGTGGGAACCGACCGGGATGTCAACGTGGTGGCTATCCCGGTCCGACGGTCGGGGCGTACGGTCGGCGTGGTAGTACGCGAGAGGTTCCGCCCGGAGAGCCGTCCGACCAGCGAGCAGGAGCGCACTTATCTGACGGTCTTCGACCGGTTCGCGTCCATGATCGAGGCAGGCGAGTTCCCGTACCGAGACGTGGAGCGCCTCCGCCACCGGACACCCCGGGTGGGCGACGGCCTCCTATTGGTCGACGCAGAGGGCCGAATCGAGTTCGCGTCGCCCAATGCCGTCTCCGTCCTCCATCGGCTAGGGATGACCCGGGGCGTTGTCGGCGCCCGATTCGGCGACACCGGGTTGGGCTCGGCGATGCTGCGATCAGCGTTCTCCCGGCGGACGGCGGCCATCGACGAGATGGAGCGGTCCGACGAGGTGGCGGTGGTCAGCCACTGCTTTCCGCTGCTGGACACGGGGGTGGCCACCGGGGCCATCGTCCTGGTCCGCGACGTGACCGAACTCCGCCGACGGGATCGCCAATTGGTGTCCAAGGACACCACCATCCGGGAGATCCACCACCGGGTGAAGAACAACTTGCAGACCATCTCGTCGCTACTGAGGCTCCAAGCCCGGCGGCTGCAGTCCGACGAGGCCCGAGCGGCCTTGGGGGAGTCGGTACGTCGCATCGGGTCCATCTCCGTCGTACACGAGACCCTGGCCCAGAGCGCCGACGATGACGTGGCGTTCGGCGAGATTGTGCGCCCTCTAGTCCGCGTTGTGGAGGAGAGCGTCTCCTCGCCGTTGCGTCCCCTGTCGTTCACGGTCCAGGACGAGGCGGGCGTAGTTCCCGGCCAGGTCGCCATGACCCTGGCCGTGGTCCTGACCGAGTTGCTCCAGAACGCCGTGGACCATGCCTTCCCACCAGACGAGGTGGACACCTCGGCCTCGGGAACCGTACGGATCGAGTTCGACCGGCGTGCCGACGGCCTGGCCGTGCGGGTGGTCGACGACGGGGTGGGGGTTCCCGAGGGCTTCGACGTGGCCGAGGCCACGGGCCTCGGGCTGACCATCGTGCGGACATTCGTGGAGGGCGAGCTGGGGGGGCGCATCCGACTAGATCGGGTGGACAACGGCTCCGGGACGGTTGCCGAAGTGTGGGTGCCTGGCTCCCGGCTGGTCGGCCTAGGGGGAGACGCCCGTGACCCGGCCACCTAAGCCCGCGTGGAGACACCCGCGACCCGGCTACCTGAGGCCGTGCACCGCCCTAGGGTCGGCTGGGTGGGAAGCCGTCGGAGGCACAGCAAGTGATCGTCGGCAGGCCTGACGGCCGACCGCTGGTGGTCGCCCACAGGGGTGCCTCGGTGGACCGGCGGGAAAACACCGTGGAGGCGTTTGAGGAGGCCGAGACGCAGGGGGCCGACTGGGTTGAGTTGGACGTCCGCCTGTCGGCCGACGGCGTGCTGGTCGTCCACCACGATGCCCACTTCGATGACGGGAGGCTGGTCCGCGAGACGCCGGCTGACGAGGTCCCCGACTATGTGCCCAACCTCGCCGAGGCCTTCGAGGCCTGCGGCGGCATGGGGGTGAACGTGGAGGTGAAGAACCTGCCCGGTGATCCTGACCACGACGTTTCGGATCAGGTCTGCGCCGCGGTGGCCGGGCTGGTGGCTGCCTACCGGCCGACCGACGAGCTACTGATCTCCTCATTCGACATCTCTGCTGTGGACCGGATCCGCGGCACGGATCCAACCCTTCCCACCGGCTGGCTGGTTGTGGAGCGCCACGGAACCGACCTCGTCCTCGATCGAGTCGTAGCCCATGGGCACGGTTCCGTGAACCCGTGGGACGAGCTGGTCGACGAGTCGATGGTGGTGGCAGCCCACCAGCGGGGCCTCCGCATGGTGGTCTGGACGGTCGACGATCCGGGTCGCATTTCCCAACTGGCTGACTGGGGGGTAGACGGCATCATCACTAACCGGCCCGAGTTGGCCCGCCGGGTCATCGATGGTCGCCTCGACGGGACCTGGGTCGACGGCTAGCCAGGCTCGGCCTCGCCGACCGAAGTCAGTCGAAGGCAGCCGACGCCAGAGGGACCACCAGGTCCAAGGCGTCCGGCTGGTGGTTTACCACCAACTCGGTGGCCGTTCCTAGATAGTCGCCGTCGACCTGCCACGGCACGGCCCTCGACGCGACCACCGTGGCTTCGGTGACGTCGGACCGGAAGTTGACCGTCGGGTTGGCGGCCGGTGACGACCGGGTCAGGCCGAGCGAAGCGGCAACCACCGGCAGTAGGCGGGCCGGGGACAGGCTCTGGAAGGTGATGGCGGCCAACGGGTCGTCCAGAGTGGTACCGGGGGCCAGCGACAGGCCCCGGGTGCCCAGATAGGTGTACGGGTCAGTGTTCAGGAACACCGCGAACACCCCGGGTACCCCGGTCGACGGGTGAGGGGCCTCCTCGTCGCCGAGGACCCTGGTAGCCACCCGGAAGGTCGGGTTCCGGTGGTCGTAATGCCGTAGCCACGTGTCGACGGCCGCCACGATGAACAGGGGGTGTCCGGCGAACCGCTTCAGGAGACCGCCCCGGCGCTCCACCTGTTCGACCACCGCGGCGTCGAAGCCCACGCCGGCATGGAACAGGAAGTATCGCTGGTTGATGGACCCGAGCCCGATTCGTCGGATGGAGGCCGCCTCGACGGCGTCCAGCAGAGCTCCCGTGGCCTCGACCGGGTCGTCGGGCAGGCCCAGGGTCCGGGCGAACACATTGGTTGACCCGCCGGGGAGGGCAGCCAACGCTGTGTCGGTGCCGACCAGGCCGTTAGCTGCCTCGTTCAGGGTCCCGTCACCACCCAGGACGACCACCACGTCCATTCCGTCCTTGGCAGCGCTCTGGGCCAGCCGGGTGGCGTGGCCCCGCCGGGTAGTGGCCGCTACCTCCAGGCGGTGGTCGGCCGACAAGGCCTTCTGGATCACGATCCGGGTCCGGGCCGTGACCGACGAGGCCGAGGGGTTGACCACCAGGAGGATCTTCACGACACGGTGGCCATGTCGCGGCGGGCGGGAGATCCGGGGGTGCCGTCCTGAAACGGATCGTCGACCACAGACGAACCCTACGTCGCGGGCCACCTTGGGGCCGGAGACCGCTGGTGACCGACGACCATCGCGAAAACACCTTCCACGGATGGTCCGGTTCTCGTCCTCGTCGGGCACACTTTGCGACATGAACGTCGTCGTGTGTGTGAAGCAGATTCCCGATCCGGCCGACCCCGGGGTGTTGGATCCGGAGACCAGGACCCTCAAGAGGGACGTCAAGCTCATCTTGGACGAGTCCGACTCCTACGGGGTCGAGATGGGCCTGCAGTTGGTGGACGCCGCTGGCGAGGGTGAGGTCACCCTGGTGTCGATGGCCCCCAACAATGAGGTAGGCGGCCTCCGGACCGCCCTGGCCATGGGCGCCGCCGGTGCTGTGCTGATCAGCGACGAGGCCCTGGCCGGCTCGGATGCCCTATCCACGGCCAAGGTCCTGGCCGCCGCCATCCGGCGCTACGAGCCCGACCTGGTCTTGACCGCTACCGAATCCAGCGACGGCTACACGGGAACGGTCCCCGTCCAGGTGGCCGAGCTGCTCGGGCTGCCGTCGGTGACCTTCGGCAAGGAGATCGAGGTGTCCGGTGGCACGGCCACCGTCCGCCGACAAACGGAGGCCGGCTACGACGAGGTGGAGTGCCCGCTCCCCGCCGTGGTCTCGGTAACAGCCGGCGTGGTCGAGCCCCGGTACCCCTCGTTCAAGGGGATCATGGCTGCCAAGAACAAGCCGGTCGAGGAACTCGATCTGGCAGGTCTGGGCATCGACCCGGCCACCGTCGGCTGGGCCGGTGCACGCCAGGAGATCACCGAGATCACCGAGGCGCCCGCCCGCGAGGCCGGCGAAATCATCCACGACGAGGGCGACGCCCACGAGCGCATCCTGGCGTTCCTGGACGATCTCAAGGTCCTGTAGGAGGTCATCATGGGAATCTCGAAGATTTGGGTGTTCGGCGAAGCCACGGAGGCCGGTGCCACCGCGTCCACGCTAGAGATGCTGACCAAGGCCCGCGACCTGGCCGACACCGTCGAAGTGGTCATGTCGGGCGACGCCGCATCCGTGGCCGGTCCGCTGGGTGCCCACGGGGCCACCACCGTCCACACCATCGGCGACATTGAGGGAGCGCTAGCCGGCCCCCGGGTGGCCTCGGCCATCGCCGGTGCCGTGGAGGCAGGTTCCGGTCCAGACATCCTGCTGTGCGCCACCTCGTATGACGGCCGCGACGTGGCCGGCCGCCTGTCGGCCAGGATCGACCGCCCAGTTATCACCAACGTTGTTGACCTGGCGGTCGACGGCGACCGCCTGCTGGGCAGCGAGCCGGTCTTCGGCGGGACCACCGACGTGACCACCGGCTTCACCGACGACGGCCTGGCCATCTTCCTGGTCCGTCCCAAGTCATTCGCTGCCGAGGAGTCGGGCGGCGGGCTGGCTGACGTGGCCGAACTGGCTGTCGGCGACCTCGGGAACACCGGGGCGGCCACTGTGCGCGAGCGCTTCGTCGAGGAGAGCAGCGGTCCGAAGTTGGACGAGGCGGCCGTCGTGGTCTCTGGCGGCCGGGGGTTGGGCGATCCTGAGAAGTACGAGATGATCGAGTCGCTAGCCAAGCTGGTGAAGGGCGCCCCAGGGGCGTCACGGGCCGTAGTGGATGCCGGCTGGGTGCCCTACTCGTACCAGGTGGGCCAGACCGGCAAGGTCGTCAAGCCGACCGTCTACCTGGCCTGTGGCATCTCCGGTGCGACCCAGCACCTAGTGGGAATGAAGGGTTCAGCCAACATCATCGCCATCAACAAGGACGAGGAGGCGCCGATCTTCGGCGTGGCCGACCTCGGCATCGTGGGCGACGTGCACAAGGTCCTGCCCAAACTGATCGAGGCGCTCCAGGCCCGAGGCTAAGGGCCGCCGGCCGTCGAGGCGACCGCTCCGGCGACCCGGATCAACTGGTCCGGTCAGCGACGTCCCGGGCGTCCAATGCCCATGCCAGCCCATCGGCCGGGTCCTCGACGGCTATCAGCAGATGCCAGCCGGTGGGTGGCGTTCCATCGTCCCACCGCCACCACCTGAGCTCGGCGACCGCTCCTCCCAGGTCCTCCCCGTCGGGGGGCCAAGCCTCGTCCAGGCCGGTGAGAGCCGCCGCGCACCACCAGGCTTCGAAGCGGCCACGGGCCATGCCCCGACGCCGACCGTGGGCGCCTCCAGATGCCCCGGCCCATGCCAGCAGCCCTAACGCCTCATCGACCGGCAACCTGTGGTGGCGACCGGGGTGCCCGCTGAGCGAGGCCACGGCCTGGGCTGCGGTTCCCCGGACCGCAGCGGCCCTCCGAAGGCCATTGGACTGCTCGGCCCACACGGCGGTCAGGTCTCCGAGGGCGGCCAACCCGGGATCTCCGTCCAGTCCGGCAGGTGGTGCGTCGTCCACGGCGTCGACGGTGCGAGTGGGCCCGGGAGCCGGGACGGGGTCCTCCACGGAGTAGGCCCCGATGGCCGGCCCCTCGAGGCGGGGTTCCCATGGGGCGAGGGTCAGGGGAAGTCCAAGCGGGTCCTCGGCCAGGTCCGTCCCCGTGAGGTCCTCACCCCGGGCGACCCGTTCGTGGGCCACCACCGACCGGACCGGGCCAGCGTCGATCGGGAAGTGGGGTTCGAGGTCGACCCACCGGTGGGTGGAGGCCACCACCTCGGCCAGAGGGGCCAAACCGAACGTGGGGGCGTCGCGTAGCACGGCGGCTGCGGCACGGTCGGCGGGTGCCTCCAGCGCTAACCGGTGTTCGGCATGGTCGGCGGCCGGCCACAGCTGGTAGCCGCGATCGTGGGCCTTCCGGGCCCGGAGCGCCACCTGTTCCAGGTCGTCCCAGGCGCAGCCGTCACACGCCTCATCGACCAGGCGGAGTAGCCCGTCCAGGTCGCCGTTACCCAGCAGGCGGTCGAGGCCGGGGCCGCTCACCGGGTCCCCACCCGGGCAGTGTCCCGCCGGGCGGCTGCGGTGGTGCGACCGGTGCCCACGTGGAGGGTCACGAGATCCACCTTCCAACCGATGGTCACACCAGCGGCCACGGAACCCGCCGCCCGCTGGGGTCGGCCGGGAGTTCGCCGGCGTCCAGCACGGCCCGGGCCCGGGTCACCACGGCATCCCGCTCGAACGGGTCGAGGAGGTCGGCCAGCCCGTCACTTAGGCCGTCGGAAAGCAGGCGGCCTAGGTCGCCTGCCAGGTCGTCGCCGAGCGGATCGCCGGCGAAGTCCCAGACCACGGTCCGGACCTTGAACTGGTGGTGGAAGCACAGGGCGTTGTCGATGGCCCACAGGTGGCCGTCGAGGCCGGCGAGGACGTGGCCCGCCTTGCGGTCTGCGTTGTTGGCCACCAAGTCGAAGGCGGCCAGGCGACGGAGGTCGGCTACCCGGTCCGGGTCGTGGTGGAGGGTGAAGTAGTGCTCCTCGTAGTCGCACGGCACGTACAACTGGACCGATCCCTCTCCGAACGGGCCGTCGCGGACGATCGTCGGGGGGACCAGACCCCACCCGAGGAGGTTGGCCAGCTCCCACGCCGCGGCCTCCCGCCGGTACAGGCCGGGGGGGAAGTCGTGGAGGGGTCGCTCGCCGCGCCCCGGCTTGTAGACGCCCTGGATTAGGGGAAGGGGGCCGTCGTCCGGTGGGGTGACGTCCACCAGGAAGGTGGCGTTCGAGGTCCACGGCATGCGACCCAAGACTTCCAGGCGACCGGCGGCTAGCACTTCTACGGCCGTCGCGTCGTCGATCGGGCCCCGGGCCCGGAAGGGGCTGGGGGCTCCATCTCCGGTGGCCGGGTCTGGCGGCGCTGGGGCGTCAGTTGGCACAGGGGCACCAGCCGTCGACCGCGGGGTCGAGCGGTGCGCCGCACCACGGGCACGGTGGTCGGCCGGCCGCCACTAGTTCCCGGGCCCGGACGATGAAGGCGGCCACCAGCTCGCGGCGCATCGGGAACCGGGCCTGGGCTGGGACCAGGTCCTCGTCCCGCAGTAGTTCCTCGGCGATAAGGACCAGGCGGTCGGTGGACTGCTGGTAGGTCACCCCGAGGCTGCCGACCACCCAGTCGGCTTCCTCGGGGTCCTCGAACCGGGCCGACGTCTCCGCTACCTCGACGGCCGGTTCGTCGATCGGCGGCAGGTCGCCCATCAGGCCGTGCAGGAACTCGGCCAACCCGGCCACCTGTTGCTTCTCCAACTTCAGGGAGACCACCTGTCCGGCCCGGCGGGCCTGGAGGAAGAACACCCGCCGCCCCTGCGGTCCGGTGGTCCCGGCCGTGAAGGCGTCGGTGTCGTCCCAGTCGATTTCCGGCCGTTCCATCGCTGACGAGCCTACGAGTCGGGGTGTCCGGCGGTCCGGAGTTGGAGAGCTCGGGCGGCCGCCGCCTGGTCGAGGTACACGAGGATCTCTTGGGTGTTGGAGGCCGGGTCCATGACGCGTGCCGTGTAGGCGTCGACCACCAGTTGCTGGACGTCCGGGTGGTGGGGGTCGGCGTACCACGCCCAGTCGGCCAGGTGACAGGCCTGTGCCACGTCGGCGTCCACCAGCGAGCGCGCCCGGGCCACCAGCGGGCCCAGGCCGCCGGCCAGGTCCACGATGGTGGCCGCCTGGTCGACCAGGGGGGCCGGGGACCAGTGCGAGGGGATGTCGTCCCACCATCCCGTCCAGCGCTTGATGACCATCCGGGCGATGTCCCCGGGGGTGACGTACTGGATGGCCAGGGTCGGGTGGTCGGCGAAGCGTTCCGGCCAGTCCAGCGTGTCCACGATGAGGTCCTTGCGGAGGCGACGGTTCAGGCCGTCGACCACGTGGTCGATGATGTGCTCGAGGGCGTCGGCCAGGAGGTGGAACTCGGATCGGATCAGTTCGGGGTCGGTGATCGGCTCGCCGTGGCCGGGGAACAGAAAGAGCGGGCTCAGGTCTGCCATCTCCCTCATGGCCAGGACCCAGTCGTCGGTGCCCCGCTGGGTCCGCTTGCCATTGCCCAAGTTGGGCAGGAAGCCCTGGTAGTAGTCGGCGCTGTAGAGGGCCCGGCGGTCGGGGAACCAGGCGTAGCACTGGTCGTCGGTCTCTGCTGGGTGGTGAACCAAGTGGATTTCTTCGCCGCCGACGGTCAGCACGAGGCGCTCGTCGAAGGTCTCAGTCGGCCAAGCTAGGTCGTCGCGAGAGGTGGGCAGGTGGTGGGGGGGCTGGTTCATGTAGCGGGCCAGTGAGCCTCGGAGCCGGAGGTAGTAGTCGAAACGGTCAGCGACGCCCCGGTGGGCCACGATCCGGGGCCCTCCAGCGGCGATCGTGGTCTCGTCCTCTAGGAGGGCCCAGGTCCCGTAGGCGTGGTCAACGTGGCCGTGGCTGTACACGATGGTGTGGATCGGGCTGTCGGACACCGAGCGAATGGCCTCCAGCAGGGCGGGCCCGCCGGGCGCCATCGCCGTGTCACAAACCACCAGGCCATCGTCGGTTTCGAACACGGCGCTGTTCACGAGGGGCAGGCGGACCAGCCATGACCGGGGGGCTACCTCGACCACCCGGGTTTTGGCCCGAAGGTCCTCTACGGCCGGCCCCGAGTGGCGGTTGAACATGGCCTGGCCGGCGGGTCGGGAGTACTCGCCGCCAAAGGAGCCCCCCTCGGCCACCCGGGCCATGAGTTCCGGGTAGCCCACCACCAAGTCGATGCGGGCCGCCGTGCACTCGGCCACGTCGAGGCCTAGGTCACCGTGTTCTAGGGCGGATGGCGAGTCGGTCACCTTGGGGGCCTCCGTCGGGGGTTCAGGGGTGGTCGGCCAGGTGGCCGGTGGCGTTGATGCCCAAGATGTGGGGTCGGTGTGACCCGTGCAGTACGGCGCTCACCGAGCACGGACTGACCTCCAGCCGCTGGAAGAGGTCCAGCGGGGTGCCCAGGTCGCGGGCCAGGATCGCCTTCAGGGGATCGGCATGGGAGACGCACACGATGGCCTGGCCGGGGTGCCGGGAAACCAAGGAGTCCACCTGGCCGGTGATCCGGTCCTGCATCCCGGCGAACGACTCGCCCTTTGGGAACCGGAAGGTTGACGGCTGGTCCTGCACGGTTGCCCAAGACTTCAGTTTGCGGAGTTCCCGGAGGCGACGACCGGTCCAGGCGCCGAAGTCGCACTCGTTCAGCCCGGAAGCCGTCCGAACCCGGCACCCGATAGCCCGGGCGATGGGTGCGGCCGTTTCCTGGGCCCGTTCCATGGGCGAGGCGTAGACGGCGGCGATGGCTCCGCCGGGCAGCCCGGGCGCCCGGTCGGCCAGGTGACGGGCCACAGCCTCGGCTTGGGCTCGCCCCTCGTCTGAGAGGTGCAGATCGGGGGCCCGACCGGGGAGACGTGCCCCGGTAGTCGGGGTGTGGCCGTGACGGACATAGAGCACGAGGGTGGGGGCCATCGGTCGCTGAACCTACCCTGCCTTCGTGGACGGTGGCCGGGCGCTGCAGACGGTGCACGACGAGGTGGTGTCCTGCCGGGCCTGTCCGCGCCTCGTGGCGTGGCGAGAACAGGTGGCCGCTGAGAAGAGGGCTGCCTTCCGGGACCAGGACTACTGGGGTCGGGGGGTTCCCGGCTTTGGCGACCCGCGGGCCCGGATCCTGGTCGTGGGGTTGGCCCCAGCTGCCCACGGGGCCAACCGGACGGGACGGGTGTTCACCGGGGACCGGTCGGGAGACTTCCTGTTCGCGGCGCTCCACCGGGTAGGCCTGGCCAGCCAGCCAGAGGCCGTGGGCCGCGACGACGGCATGGTGCTGGACGACGTGTTCATCACGGCGCCGGTCAAGTGCGCCCCACCGGCCAACAAGCCCACCCCCGACGAAAGGGCGGCCTGTCGGCCGTTCTTCCAGCGGGAGGTGGAGGCCCTGGAGCGGGTCAGGGTCGTCGTCGCATTGGGCCGGATCGGCTACGTAGCGGCGGCCGCCGATTTCGGGCTGCGTCCGCGGCCGGACTTTGGCCACGGGGTGGAAGCACCCCTGCCCGACGGTCGGACCATCCTCTGCTCGTACCACGTCAGTCAGCAGAACACGTTCACCGGTCGGCTCACCGGTCCCATGTTCGACGCCGTGTTGAACCGGGCCCAGGGGCTGGCCGACGGTCGGTGACCGGGACGGGGGTAGGTCGACGGGCCGGTAGCCTCGGCGCCGTGGTGAACCGTCTCCGTTGCCTCCTGGCCGCTCTCGCCGTGGTCGTCTTGGCTTCCGGCTGTATGAGTTCCGGGGAGCCCGTCTCTTGGGAGGACCAGGCCGACGAGACCGGGGAGGGCCTCGTTGAACGGGAGTTCACAGCGGCCTGCCTGGCAGCCAACGACGATCTCGCGACGGTCCGGGCCAAGGACTTCTGCGGGTGCGTCTTGGACCGGGTGCAGTCTGCGGTGACATTCGAGGAGTTCAAGGGCCTCGACGACTTCATCGACAAACACCGGGACGACGTCACGGTCGCCATGCTGGGCGAGCACTACGGCTGGTTCGTGGAGGCCACGGAGACCTGCGGCGCCTAACTGGCTTCTGGCGGCCCGGGGGCCGTCGGCATTTCAGCCGGCCCTGACGGGCAAACCCACCCGGGCCGTCGGGTTGGCCCACTCCGGCCACCGCTCACGGCTCTTGGCCGACAGGCGATGCATGAGGGCGATGGCTCCGGGGTCGCTGTCGCCCGGCCGTCCCTCGATCACACCCTCGGCCAGCATCTGCATGATGATCTGGCGTCCCAGCTCGGTCCGCACGATGGTCAGGGTCCAGTCGTTGTTCTCGCCGATACCACCCGTCGAGATGTCAGCGTGCTCGGCGGCGAAGTCGGGGCAGTAGTCGCACCCCTCCCGGGTCCAGGCATGGCACTCCTTGAGGTTGACCTCGTGGTAGTCGCCGTTGCGCATCCAGATCTGGAACACGCCCTTGATGTTCATCTTGACCATGTCCTCCTTGCGGAGGCGGTACTTGGCCAAGAACAGCTCCTCGAAGATGGAGTCGTCGAACGACTTGGAGCACAGCAGGCCAATGTTCAACTTGATCGGCTTGCCGACCTTGCCGACCTTGCGGTGCCACATCACCGGTCCGATCGACGTCTGGCAACTCATCCCCACCAGGGCCAGTGAAGACAGACCCCGGTCCAAAGCCTCGGGAATGGCCAACGTGTTGGCCGAGTAGGTGTAACGGCTCCCCGCTCCGGCCAGTACCGATTCCCGGTCGGTGGCCACGGCCGGTACGGCCTTCCAACTCCCGTCGTGCTCCAGGTGGGAGGTCAGGGCACCGTCGATGACGCCATTTTCCAAGCACCAGATGAGGATCGCCGAGACCAGGCCTCCGTCCTGGCCCACGGTGTGCACGGCATCGTCGGAGGCTCGGGTGAGCAAGATGTCCTTGTAGACGCCGGACATCTCATCTGGTCGGCGCTCCCGGGCGAACAAGTGCCGGTCGGCCTCGGTCTCCCAGTCTCGGAACCGGGGACAGGCCCGGGTGCAGGACGTACAGCCCTTCTGGCCGTGGCCGCAATCGTCGAGTCCCAGCTCCTCCTCCAGGTGGAACGGGCGGTACTTCCCGGGCTCGTGCTCGTATCCGATGACGTCATGCGGACAGGCGATCACGCAACCAGCACACCCCGTGCACAGCCCCGAGGTGATGACCTCGTCGTAAAGCTCCTTCCACTGGAAGGACCACTTCTCGCGGGGTGCAGCCACGGGCCGACACTAGCCATGGTCTCGCGGTCGTCCGAGTCCCGGACCGTGCGGTAGGAAACACCACCCTCTCAGGGGTCAGCGGTGTCTGCGATTGGTGGCGCCCCTGACAGGACTCGAACCTGTGCACACGGCTCCGGAAGCCGATGCTCTATCCGCTGAGCTACAGGGGCCGGGACGGGTCAGGCTACCCCGACCTCAGGATGCCCCGATCGCTGCGAAGGGTCTGCAGTTGGCGCTGGTCGGGCCTGTGGGGACAACTACCGCGGACCGGAGTGATTGTTGATTGCTACCGACCCGATTGCCTTCTAGCCGACCGATCGGAATACGAGATCTCCAAGCGGCGAACCGTTCCTGATGCCTACGATCCCTGAGACCAGACAGAAGAAAGAAGGGCAGGAGGAGCGATGAGCGGAACGATGGTCGAGTTCCCGGCCAATGGGACAACAGCCGGTGGCTACCTGGCTGTACCGGACGGTGGCCGTGGCCCCGGCGTGGTCGTGCTCCAGGAATGGTGGGGCCTCGTCCCCCAGATAAAAGGGGTGTGCGACCGCCTGGCCTCGGAGGGCTTTGTGGCCCTGGCCCCCGACCTCTACCACGGGGAGATGGCCGAGCACACAGAGATGGACAGGGCCGGCGAGCTGATGACCTCCCTGCCACCCGACCGGGCGGCCCGTGACATGTCGGCGACTATCGACCACCTGCTCTCCTTGGATACCACCACCGGTGAGGCCGTAGGTGTGACCGGCTTTTGCATGGGCGGGATGCTCGCCCTGCTGATCGCTGCCCGGGAGGGCGACCGGGTAGCCGCCGCCGCCCCTTTCTACGGTGCCCCTCTCGGTGACGGCGCGCCCGACTGGTCGGGTCTGACGGCTGCTGTGGAGGGCCACCTGGCCGAGAACGACGACTTCTTCCCTCCGGAGGCCATCAACGCTCTGGGCGCAGAACTCCGGGAGGCGGGCCGCGACGTGGTGTTCCACGTGTATGAGGGCACCGGGCACGGTTTTGCCAACGAGGAGAACCCGCTGGGGACCTGGGACGAGGCCGCCGCCGCCACGGCGTGGGCTCGCACGCTGGCCTTTCTGGGCGCTCACCTCTGACACCCACTTGCTGATACCGGGTCGGACCGCCCGGTAGCTCAGCCCGGGTCGACGGCCAACAGGGCGGCGCCTATCGCCCCGGCGTCCGGACCTAGTTGGGCCAACACGACTTCGACCGGGGGCCGGGAGTCCGCTCCGGGGACCAGGCCGGCCAGGGCTGTCGCCACCCCGTCGCGCAGCGGCTCGCCGACGTCGGCCAGCCCGCCACCCAGCACGACCCGGGACAGGTCCAAGAGGACGACCAGGTTGGCCACCCCGCGGGCCACCTCGGTGCACCACTGGTCGAACACCTCAGCGGCTTGCGGGTCGCCGTCGGCCATCGCCTCGACGACGTGGTACCCGGTGACGGCGTTCGGGGAGCCCGCCAGGGCCACCCCACGGTCGAAGGCCCCGGTCGTTGCGGCCTCGCTGCCGAGGCGCCCCAGGGCGTTGCCCGAGGCATAGTGCTCCCATGGGCCCCGGTGGCCGGAGAGGTGCACCGGCCCGGCGGCGTTTACCACCATGTGGCCTGGTTCGCCGGAGAACCCGTGGGCGCCCCGGTGGAGGCGTCCTCCCAGGACGAAGCCACCGCCGATGCCCGTTCCCAGAGTTACCAGGGCCAGGTCGTCGCAGTTCCGGCCCGCTCCGAACCGGGCTTCGGCCAGGGTGGCCGCCAAGGCATCGTTGCCCACTGTCACCGGGAGCCCGACGGTTTGCTCCAACTCGGGTCCTACCGGGTGGCCGACGGCCCCCGGAAGGTTGGGCGACCACGTCACCGTGCCCGCCTGGTCGGCCAGGCCTGCGATGCCCAGGCCCACGGCCTCCACCGGCTCCGGGCTGCGGTCCCGAAGGGCGGCCACCAGAGTGGCCAGGGCGGCTACCAGGGCCGGACCGTCCTCGACGCTGGACGCTCGCTCCCGGTCGACGACAGCCGCCGACCCGGCGTCGACCAGCAGGGCTGACGCCTTCGTCCCCCCGACGTCGATCCCAACGATCATGGGATCGAGGTTACGGCTGTCCTGTGAGGCCGAGTCGGCTCAGCGACCCAGGCCGGTCAGGTCGGCTAGCACTGCGGCGTTGCGGTCCTCGTCGGAGTCGATGCCCGAGGACGTGGCGGCACCCCGGATGATCCGTCGCCGCACCGCGGCCGAGGCAGTGTCGATGCTCAACACCACGGCGATGGTCATCAACAGCACGGCGCCTACTGCCGGGAAGTTGCGAAACACCAGTTGGGACACCAGCTCAGAGCCCACGCCGCCGGCGCCGATCATGCCCAGCACCGCCGACGCCCTCACGTTGATCTCGAAGCGGAACAGCCACTGAGAGGTCACCACGGGCAGGATCTGAGGCACGACCCCCCAGCGCATTCCCGACACCCACCGGCCCCCGGTAGCCGCCACCGCTTCCAGAGGCCCGGTGTCCACCCCCTCGATAGTCTCGGTAGCCCACTTGCCGAGGGTGCCCACCGAGTGGATCCCGATGGCGAGCGCACCGGCCCACGGGCCCAGCCCGGTGATCGGGATGAGAATCACGGCCAAGATCAGCTCCGGTACGGCACGGATCACGTTGAACAACTGGCGTACCGGGATCCGAACCGCAGCCGGTGCCACATTCTCGGCGGCTAGGAAAGCCAACGGTAAGGACAGCGTGGCCCCGATAAGGGTGCCGATCCACGCAATGTGCACCGACTCCAGCACCTTGCCCACCACCCCGCGCTCAGCGGCTTCGGCAAAGGCTGGCGGGACCATGCGACGGAAAATGTCCCAGGCATCGCCGGGTGCACCGAGCAGACGGTCAAGCGAGACGCCCAGGCCAGATACCGACCAGCCGACAACCACGACCAGGATCGCCGCCGCCACAGCGCGGCGACCCGACCTGGTGGGGGCGACCGGTCGGTCCGGAGAGGCGATGGTCGGGTTGGCAGACATGTCAGACCAGCCGCCTGCGGATGGCCACGCTGACCTGCTCAATCACGAAGACGACCACAAAAACCAGCACCAGCACGCCCAGTACCCGGTCGAACCGGAAGTACTGCCGTTGGGCCTCGACCACCCGTCCGATGCCCCCGGCGCCCACCAGGCCCAGCACCACCGATGCCCGGATGTTCAACTCGAACACGTACAGCCCGTAGGCCACGTACTCGGGAAGGACGGTGGGCAGGACGCCGGTCCGGACCACGGGACCGTGGCGGCCGCCGGCCGCCCGGGCCGCCTCCAGCGGTCGGGGATCGGCACCGTCGATGGTCTCGCTAAACAACTTCACCATCACGCCCAGGGAGAAGACCGAAAGGGCCCAAGAACCGGCGAACGCCCCGACCCCCACCGCGGTGACCAGCAACTTGGCCCAGAAGAGGTCAGGTACCGCCCGGACCACGTTCATGGCTGACCGGCTGACCACCAGGGTTACCCGGTTCGGAGAGGTCAACGGGGACATGGCGAAGGCCAAGGGGAGGGCCAGGGTGCAACCGATGAGAGTGGAGACCACAGCGATCTGGAGGGTTTCGACCAGGGGGTCCAACACGTTGTGCCGATCCAGGACCCAGTCCCACGGGATGGGCCAGAACTTCTCCCACAGGGGGTTCGACCAAACGTTCCAGAACGTGGAGGCGTCAAAGCCGACCTTGTGGCCGGCAAACAGTGTGTAGGCGGCCAGGGCACCGACCACCGGCCACAGTCGGAGGCCGCGGCGGGGGCGAGACGGCCGCCCCGTGGTAGTCCCGACTAGGGGTGTGTTCACCCGGCGGGCTCAGCATCGACGGCCAAGAGGTCGTCGTCGGTGATCGCCCTGCCGTAGATCTCTTGGAAGGTGACGTCAGTGACGTCGGAGATGTCGCCGTCGAAGACCACCTCGCCGTCCCGCAGGCCCACCAACCGGCTTCCGAACTCCCGGGCCAGGTCCAAGAAGTGCAGGTTCACCAGCGTGGTGATCCCCATCTCGCGGTTGATGCGCTGCAGATCTCCCATGACCTGCCGGCTGGTGACCGGGTCCAGAGCGGCCACCGGCTCGTCGGCCAGCATTACTGCCGGCTCCTGGGCCAGGGCCCGAGCGATGCCCACCCGTTGCTGCTGTCCGCCGGACAGGTTGGAGGCCCGTACGTACGCCTTTTCGACAATGCCCACTCGCTCAAGGGCTTGGAGGGCCGCCTCGCGCTCGGTGGACGGCCAGAGCCCAAGAGTGGACCGCCAGGCCGGGACGGCGGACAGGCGTCCCATAAGCACATTGTTCAGTACCGAGGTGCGGTGCACCAGATTGAACGTCTGGAAGATCATCCCGATCCGCGAACGGATGACCCTCAACTCGGCGGCTCCGGCGCCGACCACCTCGGTCCCGTCGATGGTGATCGACCCGGAGGTGGCCGGCACAAGGCCATTCAGGGCTCGAAGGAGCGTGGACTTGCCCGCCCCCGAAAGCCCGACGACCACAACAAACTCACCGTCGTCGACCCGGAGGTCCACGTTGCGCAGCGCCTGAACGCCGCCCCGGTAGGTCACCGAGACGTCGTCGAACCGGATCACGGCCCGTGCGTCGGTTGTGTCGTGGTCGTCGGTTTCGGTACCCCGATCAGCCGGGGGCCTCGGTGATCCCGAGGGCTTCAGCTGCCTTTCGGACGATATCGAAGTCAGACTCGACAGCTCGACGGATCGATGTCCAGCCGTAGGCCTCGTCGAACACCGCCTCACCCTCCTCGGTCTCTAGGTAGGCGTAGATGGCGTCGTAGACGGCGTTCTGCAACGAGTCGGGCAGCAGCGAACTGGCGGCCACCACGTCGTTGGGGACCTCACCGGTGACATTGAACACGATCACCTTGTCACCCACGTCGGTCTTCTCCTTGCGCAGCGTGCGCCGGGCATCGTCGTAGGACACACCGACATCGGCATCGCCGTTGTAGACGGCAATCACGGCGGCATCATGTCCGCCGGTAAAGATCGGGGTGATGTCGTTTACCGGATCGATACCTGCCTCAATCAGCTGCAGGGCCGGGAACAGGTAACCGGAGGTCGACGACTCGGAGGTGAAGGCCACCCGCTTGCCCTTAACCTTGGACAGGTCAGCCATGCAGGAGGTCCCAGGCGATACGTCGCCGGCGTCCACCGACTCGCCGAGGGCCTTGCCGGAATCGCCGAAGTAGACGCCGACCTGCAACGCCACGGCCTCCAGGGCACCGACCTGGACCACTCCGTTGTCCGTGTTCTCCAGGGCCGTACCCGACTCGGGCGCCGTGTCGCACAGCGATGGGTCGTTGGTCATCCACTGGCCGTGATACGTGGCGGACCCGTACCGGATGGCCTGGATCAGCACCTCCATATTTCCGAACTGCTGCTGGGCCAGCGTGTAGCCGAACGGCCCGAAGGCCCCCAGGTCAGCCTTGCCGGTTCCCATGGCCGTGACCAGGCCGGTGTAGTCGGTGGTCACCACGCCCTCCACCTCGATACCGAGGGCCTCGGACAACACGTCCATGAAGGGTTGGATGTTGTCCTGGAGCGCCTCCTGCTCCGAGCTGGGGACGAAACCGAACGTGATGCTGTCCGGCCAGGTCCCGTCGCCGGCGGTCGACCCCCCGTCGTCGGAACACCCCGAGGCCAGTAGGCCCAGAGTGAGTAGCAGTGCGAGTAGTGAACGAGCCTTCATGGGACCTCCCCACGAACTTGGTGGCGACCCCTGGTGGCTCGCCGACGCCGCGACCGTAGTCAAGCGAGACGATCCCTGCATCACCCGTGCTGGGCTGCCCAGGGACCGGGCGTAGGGTGCCGCGATGCCGGGCCCCATCCGAGACCAAACGGGCCTCGGCCGGGTATCGGCGACCGCGGCCGTCTGCTGCTGGTCGACCGGGAACGTCATCGTGGCCGGGTTCGACATGCCCGGCCTCCAGACCGGGTTCTGGCGGCTCGTGCTGGGGTCGGTGGTCTACTGGGCGGTCCTCCACGCCAGCGGGCGGCGCATCACCTGGGCCGTGGTGCGCCGGGTCCTCCCGGTGGCCGTCACGTTCTCCCTAGAACTCGGGGCCTTCTTCGTTGCCCTCCACCACACCACCGTGGCCAACGCCACCACCATCGGGGCTCTCCAGCCCATCGTGCTGATGGCCGTGGCGTCGCGCCGCTACCGGGAGAGAGTCGGGCGGTGGCTAGTCGGCGTGGCCCTACTGGCCATCGGCGGCGTGGCCCTGGTGATGTACGGGGCTGGAGGCGAGGTCCGGCCCGAGGGCCACCTGACGGGAGACCTTCTCGCCGTGGTCGCCATGGTCCTGTTCTCTGCCTACTTCATCCTCGTCAAGGACGTCCGCCAGCAGATCGACACGTTCACACTTCAGGCCGCCTCGATGACCATCGGGGCCGTGGTGCTGCTTCCCATAGCCGCCGTGGAGGCCGGTCAAATCGTTCCCGCCTTCCCGTCGTGGTCGCAGTGGGGGGTCCTGGCCCTCCTGCTGGCTATCCCCGGAACTGGGCACTTCTTCATGAACTGGGCTCACCTCCACGTCAGCCTCACCTTGGCCGGCCTCCTGACCCTGGCTATCCCGGTCCTCTCCACAGTGGGCGCCTGGTTGGTCCTAGACCAGCGGGTGGCTGTCCCTCAGGTGGTGGGCATGGCCGTGGTGCTGGGTGCCCTGGTCCTCGTGGTGCGACAGGACGCTCGGCTGCACGCCGAGCCAAGCTGAGCAAAGAGTCCCGGGGTCCATAACGGCGGACAAAGCGCACCCGAGGGTCCCCGACACCCCCGGTAGCATCGGCAGGACCGACCGGGACCTGCCCGGTGGGCCTTCCCGACTGCTGGAACCGGCTATGGACGTGCGCCACACCCTCATCGACGCGGTTCGCACCGCCCTGACCGACCTCGGGGTCGACCCATTGCCCGACGTGGTCCAACTAGAGCGGCCGGCCAACCCTGACCACGGGGACTGGTCCACCAACGTGGCCCTGACCTCGGCGAAGGTCGCCGGTCAAAACCCCCGCGAGCTGGGAACCGCCTTGGCCAACCACCTATCGACCGCCCCGCCGTCCCACGTAGTTGGCGTCGAGGTGGCCGGGCCGGGCTTCGTGAATTTCCGACTGGCTGACTCGTGGCTCCACGAGGTGCTGGCCGACGTGGTAGACGCCGGGACCGACGGGTGGGGCAGGAATAACCACGGGGCCGGGGCCAAGGTCATCGTGGAGTTCGTGAGCGCCAACCCGACCGGGCCGCTCCACGCCGGGCACGGTCGTGGCGCCTGCTACGGCGACTCGGTGGCCCGCCTCTACGAGCGGTGCGGCTACCAGGTGGAGCGCGAGTTCTACATCAACGACCGCGGTATCCAGATGCAGAGCTTCGCCACCTCGCTGGCCGCTCGGGCCGCCGGACAGGAGGTTCCCGACGACGGCTATCACGGGCAGTACATCGTGGACTGGGCGGCTGAGATGCCGACCGACGCCGACCCGCTGGAGTGGGGTTACACGCGGGCGCTGGCCGCCCACCAGTCCGTCCTGGAGTCGCTGTCCATCCACTTCGACACCTGGTTCAGCGAGCGGTCCATGATGGCCAGCGGAGCCATCGACCAGACGCTGGCCGACCTACGGGTCGCCGGCGCCGTGTACGAGGAGGACGGCGCTGTCTGGCTACGGAGCAGCGAGTATGGCGACGACAAGGATCGGGTGCTGATCAAGGGGGACGGTGAGCCCACCTATCTGATGCCCGACGTGGCCTATCACCGGGACAAGTTCGGCCGGGCCGACCTCCTGGTGAACGTCTTTGGTGCCGACCACCACGGCTACGTGGCCCGGATGCACGCCGCCATGGCCCTGCTGGGACACGACCCCGGTGACCTGGAGATCGCGATCACCCAGCTGGTCGGCCTCCAGCGAGACGGCCAGGAGGTTCGACTCTCCAAGAGGACCGGCGAGATGGTCGAGCTGACCGAGGTGGTGGACGAGGTGGGCGCCGACGCGGCCCGCTTCACCTACCTCCTGTTGTCCGTCGACTCCCCCCAGACCTTCGATCTGGACCTAGTGGCCAGTCAGGTCAACGAGAACCCGGTGTTCTACGTGCAGTACGCCCACGCCCGGATCCACTCGATCGTCCGACGGGCCGACGAGGCGGGAAGCCGTCGGGGCTCGCCGGTCGACGCCAACCTGTCCCTACTCGTGCATCCCCGCGAGCTGGAGATCCTGCGGGCCTTGCACGAGCTGCCGGACATCGTGGAGCGGGCCTGTCGGGAGCGGGCGCCGCACCAGGTCACCACATGGGTCCGCGAGATGGCGTCGTCGTTCCACGGCTTCTACCACGACTGCCGCGTGCTGGGAGACGGGATCGACCCAGCGACCACGACGGCCCGGCTGTGGCTGGTCGAGGGGGCGCGCATCGGCCTGGCCGTCGCCCTGGACCTGCTGGGCGTGAGCGCACCGACCGAGATGTGGCGCGACCCGGTCGACGGGGAGGACTGATCGTGGCTGGTGCCATCCCCCTCCACCTGCTGCCCGACTCGGCGTCGGTCGGACCGGACGGCCGGGCCTCGATTGGCGGATGCGACCTGGTGGACCTGGCCGATGAATACGGCACGCCGCTCTTCGTGTACGACGAGGACCACCTGCGGAGCCGCTGCCGGGAGGCGGTGGCCGCCTTCGGGGACGGCGTGGCCTACGCCTCCAAGGCCTTCCTCTGTGGCGCCATGGCCCGCCTGGCCTACGAGGAGGGCATGTGCCTGGACGTGGCCACCGGTGGCGAGTTGTATGTGGCCCGTCACGCTGGGGTGCCCGGCGACCGCCTGGTCCTCCACGGCAACAACAAGAGCGATAGCGAGCTAGCCATGGCCCTGGATGAGGGCGTGGGCCGGATCGTCGTCGACTCGTTTGACGAACTGGACCGCCTCGACGACCTGGCCGCCCGGACCGGGTCCCGGCCTCAGGTCCTGTTGCGGATCACGCCGGGAGTGGAGGTCCACACCCACGAGTTCGTGGCCACCGGCCAGGACGACTCCAAGTTCGGCTTCACGGTGTCGTCCGGCCTGGCCGAGGCGGCCGTGGAACGGGCCACGGCGTCCGACGCCGTTGAGCTGGTCGGGCTACACGCCCATATCGGCAGCCAGGTGTTCGAGGTCGGGGCCTTTTCCCGGGCTGTCGAGGTCCTGGTGGACTTCGCCGAACCCTTCGGGTTGCCCGAGCTCTCGGTGGGTGGCGGCCTGGGTGTGCCGTACGTGGAGGGGGAGTCGGCCCCGTCGATCACCGAATGGGCGGCCGGCATCCGGGCCGTCTGCGAGGCGGCAGGGGTTACGGCATCGGTCTCGGCCGAACCGGGTCGGGCCATCGTGGCGTCGGCCGCCGTGACCCTCTACCGGGTGGGGACTGTCAAGGACCTGCCCGGGATCCGGACCTACGTGGCCGTCGACGGTGGGATGAGCGACAACCCCCGCCCTGTGCTCTACGGCTCGGGCTACGAGACCTTCCTACCCCGGTCCACGAATGGCGATCGTCCGCGTGCCGTACGGGTGGTGGGCAAGCACTGCGAGTCGGGCGACCTCCTGGTCCGCGAGGGCTGGGTCCCCGAGGACATGGTGGTGGGAGACGTGCTGGCTACGCCGGTCACCGGGGCCTACGGACACTCCATGGGCTCCAACTACAACCAGGTCCTACGACCCGCTGTGGTGTTCGTGGCCGACGGCCGGGCCCGCCAGGTAGTGCGACGCGAGACCTTCGAGGACCTGATCAGCCGGGAGGGCTGACCAGCGGAGGGGACGGGACCCCGAATCGGCGCCTTGCCGAGCCACCCCGAGCGGTACCGTCTGTCCCATGGAGTCCTCCCCGATCCGCGTCGGAATGCTGGGCTGCGGCCACGTGGGCGCCGCCTTGGCCGTCCTCGTCGCCGAACGCCGTGACGAGGTGCTCCGGCGGACCGGGCTGGACTTGTCGGTGACCCGCATCGCGGTGCGCAACACAGCCATCGACAGGGACGTTCCGGTCGACGACGACGCCTTCACCACGGACGCCGCCTCGGTGGTAGCCGATCCCGAGGTTGACGTGGTGGTCGAGCTGATGGGAGGGATCGAGCCGGCCCGCGAACTGTTGGCGGCCGCCTTGTCATCCGGCAAGCCGGTGGTGACGGCCAACAAAGAACTCCTAGCCAACCACGGTGCCGAGCTCTACGCCCTGGCCGAGGCCAACGGCGTGGACCTCCTGTTTGAGGCCGCGGTGGCCGGGGCCATCCCGATTATGCGACCCCTGCGTGAGTCGTTGGCCGGCGAGCCGATCCGACGGGTCATGGGAATCGTCAACGGCACGACCAATTTCATCCTGACTCGCATGGCCGACGAGGGGGCCAGCTACGCCGACGCTCTGGCAGAGGCCCAGAGCTTGGGCTACGCCGAGAGCGACCCAACCGCCGACGTAGAGGGCTTCGACGCCGGAGCCAAGGCGGCCATCATCGCCACGCTGGCCTTCGGCGCCCGGGTGGTGGCCGGTGACGTATACCACGAGGGCATCTCAGGGATCACGGTGGACGACATCGAGTTCGCCGCCGATCTGGAGCACTGCATCAAGCTGCTGGCGGTGGCCGAACAGACGGTCGACGAGGACGGTCGGCCCCAAGTCGGAGTGCGGGTACACCCAACGCTGGTCCCGCTGGACCACCCCTTGGCCTCGGTAAACGGCAGCTTCAACGCGGTATTCGTGGAAGGCGGGGCGGCCGGCGACCTCATGCTCTACGGACGGGGCGCCGGTGGACGACCGACCGCTTCGGCCGTGCTAGGCGACCTCATCGACGCCGCGGGGAACCTCCACCGGGGACACGGTGCGGTCATCGGGGACCTGGAGCGGGCCCGGATCGCCCCCATCGACGACGTGACGTCCGCCTTCTACCTCAACCTCGAGGTGGACGACCGCCCGGGGGTCCTGGCCCAGGTGGCCACCGTGTTCGGCGAGCACGGCGTGTCTATCCGCTCCATGGAACAGGAGGGCCTAGGTGGCGAGGCCCGCCTGGTGTTCATCACCCACGGAGCCCGGGAGCGCGACCTGCGTTCCACCCTTCAGGACCTCCGTTCCCTAGACGCCGTGCGGGCCGTCGGCAGCGTGCTGCGGGTCATCGGCGACTGACCGACGTCGAGACCGCCATGCGCTACGTCAGCACCCGCGGGGCAGCCCCGGCCCTGGAGTTCGGTGACGCCCTCCTAGCCGGTCTGGCCTCCGACGGGGGGCTGTACGTGCCGGAGTCCTGGCCGACCCTGACCGAGGGCGGGCGGGGTGACTACGTGGAGACGGCGATCGAGGTCATGGCCCCGTTCGTGGGCGACGCCATCAGCCGGGACGACTTCGCCGCCATGGTGTCCGACGCCTACGCCACATTTGACGCCCCGGAGGTGACACCGCTCGTCGAGTTGCACGACGGCATTCACCTGCTGGAGCTCTTTCACGGCCCGACGCTGGCCTTCAAGGACGTGGCCCTCCAGATGGTCGGGCGGCTCTTCGACTACGAGCTAGACCGGCGAGGCCAGCGGGTAACCGTCGTGGGTGCGACATCGGGCGACACGGGATCGGCGGCCATCGAAGCCTGTCGAGACCGCGAAAACGTTGACGTCATCATCTTGCACCCAGCCGACCGGGTGTCCGACGTGCAGCGCCGCCAGATGACCACCGTGGACGCCGACAACGTGCACAACGTGGCCGTGGAGGGCACCTTCGACGACTGCCAGGACCTGGTGAAGGCCATGTTCGCCGACGTGGCCTTCCGGGACCGGGTGCGGCTGTCGGCCGTGAACTCCATCAACTGGGCCCGGGTGATGGCCCAGGTCGTCTACTACGTGGTGGCCGCCGAGCGACTGGGGGGTCGCCGGTCGCCGGTGGCATTCGCCGTGCCCACCGGGAACTTCGGGAATGTTTTTGCCGGACACGTGGCCCGACATGCCGGCCTAGAGGTCCCCCAACTAGTGGTCGGGAGCAACACCAACGACGTTCTGACGCAGTTCTTCACCGAGGGCACCATGACCATCGCCGAGGTGGTACCGACCACCTCGCCCAGCATGGACATCCAGATCTCGTCCAACCTCGAGCGGCTGCTGTACGAGATCTTGGACCGCGACGGCGCTGAGGTGGCCGCCCGCCTGGACGCCTTCCGGTCCACCGGCCGCTTCCAGCTGGACCCGGAACATCATGCCGCCCTATCCAGTACCTGGTCCGCGGCCCGTTTCGGCGACGACGTGGTTAAGAACTGCATCGCCGCCGAGGCCGACCGGTCGGGGATCGTGCTCGATCCCCACACCGCGGTCGGCGTGCTGGCCGGTCGGGCCGCCCGCCGCGACCCCTCGGTCCCTCTGGTGGCCCTGGCCACGGCCCACCCAGCCAAGTTCCCCGACGCCGTCGAGGCGGCCACCGGGGTCCGGCCCGAACTACCGGACCGCCTCGCCGACCTCCACGACCGCCCGGAACGCCTGACCCGGATGCCCAACGACCTGGTCGTCGTCCAAGAGTTCGTCGAGGCGCACCGGCGTGTCCGATGACCGGCGGTGACGCGGTGGTCCCCACCAGCCTCTCTGACAGGATGATCGGCCTGTGAAATATGTGATCTGCGTCCCCGACGGCTGCGCCGACCTGCCGGTTCCCGAGCTGGACGGCCGCACGCCGCTGGAGGTCGCCCACACCCCCGTCCTAGACGCCCTAGCCGCTCGAGCCACCGTGGGTCGGGCGGCCGTAATCCCCGAGGGAATGCCCCCGGGGAGCGATGTAGGCAACATGTCGATTCTGGGCTTCGACCCAACCGAGTACCACACCGGCCGAGCCCCCATCGAAGTGGCGGCCATGGGCCGCACCCTGCGTCCCGACCAGACGGCCTTCCGGTGCAACCTGGTCGTGGTCCACGACGGAGTGATGGTCGACTACGCGGGGGCCAACCCAACCAACGAGGAGGGCGCTGCCGTGGTGGCCGCCCTCCAGGAGGCTCTAGCCGGTGCCCACGAGGGCCTGGAGTTCCTGGCCGGGGTTGGCTTTCGCAACGCCCTGATCGCCCCCGAGGCATGGCTAGATGCCGACTGCACCCCGCCCCACGACCTGTCCGGGGCCCCGATCGTGAACCCGTCCGGTCCGGCCGGCGGGGCGTTGACCAACCTGATGGAGGGTTCGAAGGAGGTCCTAGCCGGCTTCGACCTCGAGGCCAACCAAATCTGGCTGTGGGGCCAAGGCTTCCAACCGCGGATCCCATCGTTCCGGGACACCCACGGCGTGGAGGCCGGCCTGGTCACAGCCGTGGACCTCGTCCGTGGCATCGGCGTGCTGTCGGGCATGAAGATCTGCGACATCCCGGGCGCCACCGGGTGGTACGACACCGACTACGAAGGCAAGCGGGACGTCGCCCTGGCCGAGCTGAAGGCCGGCCTAGACCTGTTCGTTATCCACGTGGAGGCCACCGATGAGGCCGGCCACGCCGGAGACGTGGCTGAGAAGGTGGAGGCCCTAGAGAACTGGGACCGCCGGATCCTGGCTGACCTGTTGACCGGTCTGGACGACCTGGGGCCGTGGCGGCTCCTGATGCTGCCCGACCACGCCACGCCGCTGACCACTCGGACCCACACCCCCGACCCGGTGCCCTACCTATTGGCGGATTCGGCGGTGGATGGCCCCGGTGGAACCTTTACCGAGGCCGGTGTGGCCGACCGGGAACCGGTCCCCGGACACCTCCTGGTTCCCCACCTTCTGGCCTCCTGACCTGCTCCGATCCCTATCGTTGCAACGGTGGTTGTCGCCGTTCACGTCGATTCGGTACAGTGGAGGCGTCGCCAGGCGGGCGACAGTTCCCACGAGGTTTCCTTCGTGCCACCACGTGTCCGTGGCGGAACCACACGATCGGCCTCGGGACCACCGCTCGACGACACGCCCTCCGCCCCGCCAAGCGGGTCCCCGGATGGCGGTCCCCCCTCCCGTACCGTCCCGGTCGGGAGCACATCAGACGGGCCATTGGGTCCGAAGAAACATGAGGTGTTGTGAGCATGGACTCCACCCAGTTGGAACGCGGAACACTGGAGAGCAAAGACCGCGATGAGTTGACCACGATCGCCAACGCGCTTGGCGGCAAGCCTGGCTCGCGAGCCCGAAAGGCCGAGATCGTGGACCTGATCCTGGATCTGACCGGTACCGAGTCGAATGGCTCGTCCCCGGACTCGACGGGGTCCGACGAAGAGCCCCCGGCCGAGTGGGAAATCGAGGCGGCCACCGAGGAGGCGACTGTCGAAGAGGCGACCAACGAGGAGTCCGAGGACGCCAGCGACGGCGCTGAGTTACAGGACGACGGGAAGACCGACGCCACGACCGACCAGGGCGACGGTGAGGGCGGCTCCGACCGGGCCGACAACCGGAGCCCCGGACAGGACAGCGGACGACAAAACCAGGGCCGGGGCCAGCACCAGAACCGCGGCCAGCAGGGCGACCCGAGCGAGCCGGGCAACCGCCGTCGCCGCCGCCGTGGACGCGAAAGGGACTCGGGACCGGAGGAGCCGTGGGACGGCGAACCGGTGGAGGTCTCCGGCCACCTCGACCTACGGGACGAGGGATACGGCTTCCTGCGCACCTCCGGCTTCAAACCGTCCAAGAGCGATGCCTACGTCTCGGTCAAGCAGGTTCGCCAGTTCAGCCTCCGCAAGGGCGACCAGATCGTCGGGGCGTCGCGTCCGGCTAACCGGAGCGAGAAGAACCCCGCCCTGCTCCGGGTGGACTCCGTGAACGGCACGGACCCCGAGAAGGCCAAGGGTCGTCCGAAGTTCGAGGACCTCACGCCGCTATTCCCGGACGAGCAACTCAAGATGGAGGTCGACGACGATCCCACCAACATGACGGCCCGGATAATCGACCTGCTCTGTCCGGTGGGCAAGGGCCAGCGCGGGATGATCGTCTCGCCCCCCAAGGCGGGCAAGACCACCATCGTTAAGTCCATCGTCCGGTCGATCGAGACCAACCATCCCGAGGTCAAACTCATCGTCCTGCTGGTCGACGAACGACCCGAGGAGGTCACCGACATGCGCCGCTGGATGCAGCGCGGAGAGGTGGTGGGATCCACCTTCGACCGTCCCAGCGATGAGCACACCCACCTGGCCGAGGTCACCATCGAGCGGGCCAAACGGATGGTGGAGTACGGCGAAGACGTGGTGATCGTGCTCGACGGCATCACCCGCCTCTCCCGGGCCTACAACCTGGCAGCCGGCCCGGGCACCGGGCGCATCATGTCCGGCGGATTGGACACCGGAGCCCTCTACCCGCCCAAGAGGTTCTTCGGTGCAGCCCGGAACGTAGAGGAGGGCGGCTCGCTGACCATCCTGGCCACCGCCCTGGTCGACACCGGTTCCAAGATGGACGAGGTGATCTTCGAAGAGTTCAAGGGCACCGGCAACATGGAGCTCCGCCTGGACCGGCGTATCTCCGAGAGGCGGATCTACCCGGCTATCGACGTAAACGCCTCGTCCACCCGCCACGAGGAGCTCCTGTTCGAGCGCAAGCAACTCAACCAGGTGTGGAAGTTGCGCCGGGTGCTCAACGGCCTGGGGAACGACGGCGACGCCGGTGCGGCAGCCGGCCTCGAGCTACTCATCGACCGCCTCAAGACTTTCAACAACAACGACGAGTTCCTGGTGGAGATCGCCAAGGGACCGAGCATGGGTGCCTGATCAACACCCGTCACCACAGGTTGTCGACGATCCGAACGCAGCGCAGACTGGACCCGTTATGAAGCAGGACATTCACCCGAACTACCGGCCGGTGGTCTTCCAAGACCTCAGCGAGGGCACGAACTTCGTGATCCGGTCCACCGTCGAGACTGACGACACCATCACCTTGGACGACGGCGTGGAGTACCCACTGGTCAAGGTGGAAATCTCGTCGGCTAGCCACCCGTTCTTCACCGGCACGATGAAGATCGTGGACACCGCCGGTCGGGTGGAGCGCTTCGAGCGTCGCTACGGCAAGCGCCGTAAGGGCTGAACCCGAGCATCCGGCCCGGCCCCCTGACGGGCCGTTGAACCCGTGACCCTCGATCCCGAGCGTCGCCTTTCCCTCCGAGGCGCCAAGTTGCGCGCCCTGATATCCGATGCGATAGGCGAGCCGGCGTCCGACCTGGAGTCCGACGGCAACCAGTGCTTCGACGGCACCCGGCTGTGGGTGCTGGCCGACGAGGACGACCCGGAGCGCGCCCTGGGCAGCGCCGTGTTCCGGTCCGTACGGTTCGGCGAGGCACCGATGACCGTCTGCTTCGACGATCGGGAGGCGGCCGCCGAGGCCACCCGTCGGGCCGCCGCCCTCCTCCCTGCACCGGACATCCGACGGGTAGACGGTCGTCGGCTAGTGGAGGTCGCACCCGCCGATACGCCTAGCGTCGTGGACCCACCCGGGGCGCCGGTCGGGTTCGAGGACCTGTGTCGGGGCGTAGGGGTCGAGCCGATGGTCGAACACGGGATCTGGCGCGGGGAAGTGGCGGGTCTCGAGGTCGTTCGGGTGGTCGATGACCCGGAACTGGGCAACCACGTCCAGGTCGGGGTGGGGCGCTTCGACCGAGAGGCAGGGATGCTCCTGCACGCCGACCAACCACAGGGCGAGTCACTGGCCGCAGCGGCCGACCTGGTGCGAGCCCATCGTCGGCCCGGCACCGGCGCCCATCCGCTGTCCACACTGTGCCGGGAGCGTTGGCTCCGGCGGGACCTGTGCATCGACCCGTCCCCGGTGGGCCTGGTTGACCTGGAACCCGTAGATCCCGCCGACCAGCGGGCCAACCTCCGTGACCCGGCGCCAGCGCCGGCATTGGGCACCGACTCAGAAGGTCGACGGGTGCTGGTGGTCTGCTCGGTGGGGGTGGATCCACAGATCGTCTCGGCGACCGCCGACCTGGTGCTGCGCGAGACGCCCGACCGGGTGGTGGTGGCCCTCCCGGACCGGGACATCCTGGTTCCCGTAGAACAGGCCCTGGCCCGCCTCCGGGCCCCGGTCAACGTGGTCGGTGTGGTGTGCGGCTGGGAAGGCGCCTGAGCGATCCGTCCCGGGTAGTTGCCGTCCTGACCGTCCTGCAGGGGGCCGGTCGGTACCCTGAACACAGTGCGTGAACAGGTAGAGGCCCTGGAGGCCGAGTACACGGAGGTCGAAACCCGGTTGGCCAATCCGACGGTCATCGGGGACCCCGTGCAGCTGCAGGCGGCGGGACGCCGGTTCAAGGAACTGGAGCAGGTCCTGGCCGTAGGGCGGCCGCTGAACCGCGCCCAAGATGACCTGGAGACGGCCCGGGAACTGGCCGAGGAGGCAGAGGGCGACGAGCGCGAACTCCTCCGGAACGAGATGGCCGATCTGGAGGCCGACATTGAACGCCTGGAAGGTGATCTACGCGCCCTCCTCCTGCCCCGCGACCCCAACGACGGCCGCCCGGTGATCCTTGAGATCCGGGGAGCGGAGGGTGGCGAGGAAGCCAACCTCTTCGCCCGCGACCTCCACGAGATGTACCTGGCGCTAGCCGCTGCCCACGGCTGGTCGATCGAGCCGATGGAGGCCCGGGAGTCCGACATGGGAGGCTTCAGTGAGGTCATGGTCCTAGTCAGAGGCGACGACGCATGGACCCGCCTCAAGTACGAGGGCGGGGTCCACCGGGTCCAGCGGGTGCCGGTGACCGAGTCCCAGGGCCGGATACATACATCGTCGGCGACGGTCAGCGTTCTACCCGAGGCCGACGAGGTCGAGGTAGTGGTCGACGACAAGGACCTCCAGGTCGACGTTTACCGGGCCTCCGGACCGGGCGGTCAGTCAGTGAACACCACCGATTCGGCAGTCCGTATCACCCACCTGCCGACCGGTCTCGTGGTCTCCATGCAGGACGAGAAGAGCCAGCTCCAGAACAAAGTGAAGGCGCTCCGGGTGCTGCGAAGCCGGTTGCTCCAGATCGAACAGGATCGGGCCCGTTCCGAGGCCTCGGAGGCCCGCCGGGGCCAGGTCGGCGGCGGTGGTCGGTCGGAGAAGATCCGGACCTACAACTTCAAGGAGAACCGGGTCACCGACCATCGGATCGGGTTGACCCTTCACAGACTGGATCGCATCCTGGCTGGGGACCTGGACAAGGTGACCGACGGCCTGCTGGCCGACGAGCGGACCCGACAGCTGGCCGAGGGCCTCGACGGTGGGAACTGACCCGACCGGCGACGAAGGCACCATCGCCTGGCGGGAGGTCCTGGCCGAGACCGAGCACCGGGTGGTGGCCGCCGGGCTTCCGGCCCAGGAAGCCCACTGGATCGTGGAGGAGGCATCCGGGAGCGGCCGGGGAGGCAGTCTGGACGATCCGGTGACCGCTCGGGGCATGACCCATCACGACGCCATGGTGGGTCGCCGCTTGGCTGGAGAGCCGTTGCAGTACGTCCTGGGCCGTTGGGCCTTCCGAGGACTGGACCTGATGGTCGACCCGAGGGTCCTGATCCCCCGACCGGAGACCGAGGTGGTGGCCGGGCTGGCCCTCGCCGAGGTGGACCGGGTGGCCGCCGGTCGGACCGACAGTCCGGTGCAGGTGGCGGACTTGGGGACCGGATCGGGGGCCATCGGCCTGTCGATCGCCGTCGAGCGCATTGGAACCCGGGTGTGGTGTACCGACGTGTCGACCGGTGCCCTAGCAGTAGCCCGAGCCAACTGCGCCGGATTGGGGCGGCCTGCCCGGAGGGTGACTCTGGCCGAGGGGTCGTGGTTTGAGGCGCTGCCGACCGAGCTCAAATCCAGCCTCGACGTGGTGGTGGCCAACCCCCCTTACGTGGACCGGGCCGGAGACCTCCCGGTCGAAGTGGTGGCCTGGGAGCCGGTCGAGGCCCTGTTCGCAGAAAGGGATGGCCGGGCCGACCTAGAGGCGCTGGTGGATGGTGCACCGACCTGGCTAGCCCCCGGAGGCGCCCTGGTGCTGGAGATGTCACCCGACCAGGCTGGGGACCTGGCCGATCGGGCCCGGGAGGTCGGCTTCGACGAGGCGGAGATCCACCTCGATCTGGCCGGACGGGACCGGGCGATGGTGGCCCGGCTGTCACGATGAGCGAGCCCCCTACGCTGGACGTCGGAGCCGATCCGGTGGCCGCGGTGGCCGCTGCGGTGCGGACGCTTTCCGCCGGCGGCGTAGTGGTCCTCCCCACGGAGACGGTGTACGGCGTGGCCGCCCTGCCCTCGTGCCGCAACGCCATCGACGAGGTCTTCCGACGAAAGGGCCGCCCCCCCGAACGCCTCGTGGCCGTGTTGGTGGCCGACGGTGATCAGGCCCGAGCGCTGGTGGAGGCCGACGACCGGTTCGAACGATTGGCGACGGCCTTCTGGCCCGGTCCGCTCACCGTGGTCGGACACCGTCGCGGTGACCGAGACGATGACCTCTTCCTGGGCGACGGGACGACCGAGGGGGGAGGGGCGACGGTCGGGGTGCGGTGGCCCGACCACGACCTGGTCCGGGCTATCGCCGCCGAGGTCGGCCCAATTGCCGCTACTTCGGCCAACCGGACCGGGCAGCCGACCCCGGACACGGCCGCCGGGGCAGCTGCCGCGCTGGGTGGCGGCCTACTGGTCTTAGACGGAGGACCGTGCACCGGAGAGCCATCCACCGTGGTCGACCTCACCGCCCACCCGGCACGGGTGGTCCGCCGAGGAGCCATCACCGAGGGCGACCTCGAACGGGCCGGAGTCTCCGTGGAGGTCGTCGAACAGCGGTGATCCGGAGAGCGGTCGACGGGTAGCCTCGCCGCCATGTACGCCATCGCCGTCGGGTCCGACCACGCCGGATACGCACTCAAGCAGCTGCTGGCCGAGGAGTTGAGGGACCTGGGCCATGAGGTCTTGGACCTTGGCGCACACTCCACCGACCAGGTTGACTACCCGGACTTCGGTGCCGCGGTGGGCCATGCCGTGGCTGACGGCGACGTCGATCTGGGGGTCTGCGTGTGCGGTTCGGGAATCGGCATCGCCATGGCTGCCAACAAGGTTGCGGGGATCCGGGCGGCCACCGCGCAAAACGCCGAATCGGCCCGTCTGGCACGGGAGCACAATGACGCCAACGTCCTATGCCTTGGCGAGCGCCTGATCGATGCCGAGGCAGCCGTCGACGCCCTCCGGGCCTGGCTGGATGCGGGGTTTGAGGGTGGTCGCCACGTCGGTCGGGTGGAGAAACTGGCCCGGCTGGACGGGTCGGACGGCTGAGAAGAACCGGTGACCGACCGCGGAAATAAGCCGGTTCAGCTCTCCGGCCTGGAGACGGCCACCCCGACGGAGACGGTCGTCGAGCCCACTCTGGACGACGGCGACCACGACCGGTTCGCCCACTTCGCCCGCAAGACCGACATCGTGAAGTCAGCGGTGACCGGGAAGCCGATCGTGGCCCTCTGTGGCAAGGTGTGGGTCCCGAACCGGAACCCCGACCGCTACCCGGTGTGCCCGACCTGCCGCGAGATCTACGAGCGGAAGAAGGCCGGTGAGGCGGGCGCCTGAGCGCCGGCCCACCACCCTCCGCCATGGGAATGCTCCGCACGCTCCGGGCCGTGGTGCGGCTTCGGCGCCCGGAGCGGGACCGGACCGCCCGACGCCTGCGGGCAGCGGCCAACGTGGACGACCTGCGGAACCTCGCTCGGCGACGCCTGCCAGCCGGAGTCTTCGACTACATCGACGGTGCCGCCGAAGACGAGTTGGCTTTGGCTCGAAACGTGGAGGCCTTCCGAGCTACGACGTTTCGGCCCCGGGTCCTCCGGGGCCTGGGCTCCCTGGATCCGTCCACCACCCTGCTGGGTCGGCCATTGGCCTTCCCCCTGGTGCTGGCTCCCACCGGGTTCACCCGGATCGCCGATCCGGCCGGCGAGTTGGCTGTGGTCCGGGCGGCCGGCCGAGCCGGGATTCCGTTCACCCTGTCCACCATGGGTACCCGGTCGATCGAGGAGTGTGCGGCGGTGGCCGGACCGGGAGCCCGTCTGTGGTTCCAGGTGTACGCCTGGCGCGACCGGGACCTCATCCGACGCCTGGTGGACCGGGCAGCCGCTGCGGGATTTGAGGCACTCTGTCTGACCGTTGACACCGCGGTTTTGGGTCGCCGTGAGCGTGATATCCGCCGGGGTCTGACCCTGCCGCCCGAGATTGGACCCGGCACCTTCCTGGACGGGATCCGGCGGCCCGGTTGGACTTGGCGGTTTTTGCGCTCCGAGCCGATCCGGTTCGCCAACGTGGAGGGTCTGGCCGACGGGAAGGGTGGTCCGGGCGACGGGCGTCGGGCTGTGGACCTGGCGGGCTATATGAATGCCCAGTTCGACCACGGTCTGTCGTGGGACGACGTTGGCTGGCTCCGGTCGATTTGGAACGGTCCGGTCTTGGTCAAGGGGATCCAGTCTGTCGCGGACGCCCGGCTGGCCGTTGAGCACGGAGTGGAGGGGGTGGTGCTCTCCAACCACGGAGGCCGTCAGCTTGATTCGGCGCCAGCCCCCTTCGACCTGGTGCCCGACGTGGTGGCGGCAGTCGGTGGGCGGATCGAGGTGGTGTGTGACGGCGGAGTGCGCCGAGGCTCCGACATCGTTAAGGCGGTAGCGGCCGGGGCCACGGCCACCATGGGAGGACGCCTGTTCCTTTACGCCCTAGCGGCGGCTGGTGAGGCTGGCGTGGACCACGTGCTGGAGTTGCTGCGGTTGGGGACCGAACGAACCATGGCCCTGGTGGGAGCGGCGTCGGTAGGCGACTTGGGGCCTGAACTGCTGGACACGAAAGGGCCGTCCGACCGGTGATCCTTGAGGGTGACTACCGGAGAGACGGCGCGGTCTGTGTTCGCCAGGCCTTCAGCGACGAACACCTTCGTTGGGCCACGGAGGCCATCGAGGCCAACTTGGCCGACCTCTCGCCACTGGCCAAGCGGGCCAGCTCCCATGACGACGGGGCCTTCGTCGAGGATTTCTGCAACTGGGACCGGATCCCAGAGATGGAACAGTTCATCCGCGAGTCGCCTGCTGCACGGATCGCCGCCACCCTGACGGAGTCGAGCACCGTGCGTCTGTACCACGACCACGTCCTGGTGAAGGAGCCTGGAACCCGACAGCACACCCGTTGGCATCAGGATCTTCCTTACTACAACGTGAACGGCCATCAGAATGCCAGCATGTGGTTCCCCGTCGACCCAGTGGACCGGTCGGCCGCCATTCGCTTTATTGCCGGCACCCACCGTGGACCCTGGTATATGCCTCGGACCTTCCTTGACGACCGGGCCGCTTGGTTCCCGGAGGGCAGCCTCGCTGAAATCCCTGACTTTGACGCCGATCCCGAGCGGTGGCCGGTCATTGGGTGGGCGCTTGAACCGGGCGACGCTGTCTTCTTCAACATGTTGACCGTGCATGGTTCGGGCGGGGTGGGCGGAACGACCCGGAGGCGTGTCCTGTCGGTCCGCTTCCTAGGCGATGACATGGTCCACGCTTCCCGCTCGTGGCCGACGTCGCCTCCCTTCCCTGGACTCGTCGAAGAGCTAGACGACGGCTGTCCCCTCGACCATCCCCTCTTCCCGGTCCTGTGGACTCGGAGTGGAACCGAGGCTGAACCACGAAACTGAGACCGACTCAGCCTGTCGAACATCCCGCCATTGGTGAGCGGTCATGAGAGAGGGTCCGCATTGCCGCTCTAGCGTTCCGAGCCGGACGGACGGGACTGCTAGTAGTACTAGTCGGCTCAGGCCACGAGGGTGCTTGGGGTGGTCAGCACCCCGACCAGGACGTCAGTCAGGTCCTGCTCGTAGGATGGGTCATCGAGGAGCGGGGCGGCTCCCGAGTCGAGAGTGACGGCCCGAGCGGCCAGCGACGAGGTCATGAGGCGGATCATGGCCACCAGGCGGGCGTTACGGATCGTCGAGTCAGGCCCGTCAGCCCGGGCTTCCAGTTCAACCAATGCCTCGGTGAGGTGGGTCTGGTCGACTCCTCCAGGGACGTTCTGCCAGGCCGGGAACCGGTCTGACAACTGGGCCACGATGCGGACGTATCGGCGGCCCCGGGGGTAGGCCAGGACGGCGGTCATCGGTTGTACCAGAGCCGAGACCAGAGGGCGGACGTCGGCCGGTGGCGTCGGCTCCAACTGGAGAGCGGCCAGCAGTTCGCCGCGGTGGGTGTCGACGGGGTTGCCGTGCTCGGCCAAGATGGCGTCCAGCACGCCCTCCCGGGAACCGAAATGATAAGTGAGTGCCGAGGTGTTGCGCTGACCGGCGGCCCGGACGATGTTGCCCATGGTCGCCTGCCAGATGCCGACCTCAGCGAACTGTTGTTCAGCCTCGGCCAGCAGCCGGGCCCGGGTCTCGCTTCCGTCGCGGGCCACGGGACCTCCAGAGTCAGTTTCCGGACCTAGCCCAGGGGGAGCAGGGCGGTGGTCGGGATGACCGACACGTCGATGTCCTCTGGGATCGCGTACTGGAAGTCCGGGTACCGCCGGCGAGCCTCGGCTCGGTACCGGTCGGTGGAGTGGGTACGGTCGCCGTCGTACTCCGGGATGACCCGATCGCCGAACAGCTCGATCATCTCCAAGGTCTGGTCATGGGTTAGACCCTCGGTGGGAAGTCCGAACACCACCTGATCACAGCCCACCTCCTGATACCGGTTCAGTTGCTCGCTGACCTCCTCGGGATTGCCGCACAGCATGTAGCCACCGTCGATGGCCAGGTCCAGCAGCTCGTCAGTCCAACCTGGGTCGACCGGCGGGTTGGGCCAGGTGATGGCATCCGGGGACTTAGGCATGGTGTCGTGGTACATGTTGACCATGGTCACCAGATAGCCCCGCCCCTTGGCCTTGGCCACGGCGCGGGCCTCCTCCCGGTCCTCCAGACAGATGCAGGCGTTGGTCATCATCACGTTGTCGTTCCTGAACTGGCCGATCTGCTCGACCGGATCCTGGATGGCCTCCTTGTAGGCCTCCACCCTGCCCCTGAGGTTGTGGATAGGTTCGAAGTTGAAGGCGATGGCACCGATGCCCAGGGAACCGGCCTTAGCGAAGGTGGGTGGGTTACCGCAGGCCACCCAAAGCGGCGGGTGGCCCTTGCCGTAGGGCTTGGGGAGGATGTTGTGGGGGGTCGGCACGGTGAAGAACTCCCCGTCGAAGTCGTAGTCCTTCTGCTCCCACATGCGAGGGATCTCGCGGATGACCTCGTCCCACTGGGCCTTGGTCTCGCTGGGGTCCATGACGTTGAAGGTGCGTAACTCGTGACTGCCGGCACCTCGACCCGTGCCGAACTCGAACCGGTTGTTCGTGACGTGGTCGAGCATGGCTGCCCGTTCGGCGATGCGGACCGGGTGTTCCTTGTTGGTCGGCAGGCTGGTGATGGCCGAGCCGATGTGGATGTAGTCGGTCTGGGCGGCCACCCAGCCCATGACTGGGGCGGGGGCCGACATGTGGCTGTACTCGGTCAGGCCGTGGTGCTCGCCGAACCAGATGTACTTCCAGTTGTGCTTGTCGGCCAGGATGGCGTACTCGGCCTCTCGGAGGAGCTCGGTGTGCTCGCTCTCGGAGTCGTGGGCGGCCGGCCCGGGGGTATAGCCGTTACTGAAGATGCCGAACTCCATCGGGTGCTCCTGAGGTCGGGCCGAGACCGGTGGTCCGGCAGGTAGTAATACCATTCATTAGTATTGTTGAATCGTCGTTCCGGGTCAAGCCCGACAGGCCCGGTACGGTCCGCCGGGTGGACCAGCCCCGGCCGTGGACCGAGCACACCGACGGTGCTCCGTTCGACCTTCCGGAGCCGGGCACGCTGGTCGGCGCCTGGGCTTCGACCCTCTCCGATGATCCCGACCGGCCTCTGCTCCATGGTTCGTGGGGAGCTGGCGGGACACGGTGGGTCGGCCGGAGGGAGTTCCTCGACCACACGGTCCGGCTCGCTGGCCGTCTGTTAGCCGCTGGCGTGGAGGCCGGGGACCGCGTGTTGGTCTCCGGGCCGTCGTCAGTGGACCTGGCCGCTGTGCACGTGGCGTGCCTGCGGGCCGGCCTGGTGGTCGTGCCCGTCAATGGCGGTTACCGAGAGGCGGAGCTGGCTCACCTGGTCGGGGACTGCGCCCCACGGGCCGCCCTCGTCGACCACGACGGCTGGGCCGACCTCCTGGCCCGCTTGGCCCCCGACCTCCTGGTGGCCGACACCGCGGTGGACCTACCCGACGGCGACCCCGGCGATCGCCTGGATCGCGCGACTCCCGGTGATCCGGCCCTTCTCGGGTATACCTCAGGCACCACCGGGCGACCCAAAGGTGCCGTGCTCACCCAGGCCAACCTGCTGGCCGGAGCCTGGTCGGTGGTCGTGGCCTGGCGTTGGACCGGCGCCGACCGCCTGCTCCTCTGCTTGCCGCTGTTCCACATGCACGGCCTGGGAGTGGGCCTCCACGGCACCCTGCTGGCTGGAGGCTCGGCCGTCCTGCAGGTCGGCTTCGCTCCCGATGCCGTGTTCAACGGCCTAGCCGATCACCGCTGCACCATGTTCTTCGGCGTTCCGACCATGTATCACCGCCTAGCCGACCATCCTCGGGTGGCCGACCTCGGAGCGCTCCGGTTGTGCGTAGCCGGCTCGGCCCCCCTGGCCGCCGACCTGCACCACCGCCTGGCCGTCAAGGCCGGGGTGGCCGTGCTGGAGCGGTACGGCATGACCGAGACGGTGATGCTGGTGTCCAATCCGTTCGACGGCGAACGCCGTCCGGGTGCCGTGGGTTTCCCCCTGCCAGGCGTGGAGGTGCAGCTGGCCGAGGAAACCGGCGAGGTGCTGGTCCGGGGGCCGAACGTGTTCGCCGGCTACTGGGACCGGCCCGAAGCCACGGCGGAGGCCTTCGTGGAGGACGGCGACGAACCGTGGTTCCGGACCGGGGACCTCGCCGCGGTGGACGGTGACGGCTACCTGTCACTCGTGGGACGGGTGAAGGAGCTCATCATTAGCGGTGGCCTAAACGTTTATCCCCGGGAGGTCGACGACGTCCTGGCCGGCCACCCAGCGGTGGCCGAGGTGGCAGTAGCCGGGGTGCCGTCCTCCGAGTGGGGCGAGGAGGTGGTGGCCTGGGTGGTGCCAGTTGACGGACGGGAGTGCCCGACGGCGGCCGACCTTCGCTCCTACGCCGGAGACCATCTGGCCTCCTACAAACTGCCCCGCCAGGTGGTAGCCGTGGATGCCCTACCCCGCAATGCCCTCGGCAAGGTGGTTCGGCACGAGCTGCGGCTCCCGGGAACCTGAACAGCGACAGCCCGGCTGGGGCCCAACCGCCCACCCTGTGCGAGGCTCGATCCATGGGCGACCGACCGACCCGGGTGGACTTCCACTTCGACGTGATCTGTCCGTGGGCCTACCAGACGTCCTTGTGGATGCGCGACGTCCGGGACCGGCAGGGTCTTGAAGTGGACTGGCGGTTCTTCAGCCTCGAGGAGATCAACCTCATCGAAGGGAAGAAGCACCCGTGGGAGCGGGACTGGTCCTACGGGTGGTCGATGATGCGGGTCGGCGCCCTACTCAAGCGAGAGGACCCGGCCCTCGGCGACGCCTGGTACCTGCGGGCCGGAACGGCCCTCCACGTGGAGGGCCGTAAGCCCCACCGGCCCGAAGTAGCCCAGGACCTACTAGCTGAGATGGGCCTCGACCCGAGCCTTGTTGACGAAGCGCTGGCCGACGAAACCACCCACGACGATGTCCGGTCCGACCACGATCGGGTGGTGTCCCTCGGCGGCTGGGGTGTGCCGACTCTGGTCTTCCCGGGCGCCGACGAGGACAAGTCCCGCAAGCTGTTCGGTCCCGTGCTCATCGACCCCCCGACAGGCGAGGCCGCCGACAGGCTGTGGGACCTCGTGGTGGGCTGGCTGGAGTTCCCGCACTTCTTCGAACTGCAACGGCCCAAGACCGAGGCCGACCTGACCGCCGTCGGCCGGGTGTTCCAGCCCTACCTCGAGGCCCGGGAGTGGGACACCGTGGCCAACCCGACCCCCTAGACGCCGGAGGCGACGGTGGAGATCGACCTGGACCGAGGACAGATCCTGGGAGGGCTGGAGGAGATCTGGTCCACCTGGTCGGGCTGGGCGGACGGCCTGTCCGGGGACGACTGGGCCACGCCGAGCCGCTGCCCGGGGTGGACTGTCCAGGACAACCTGGCCCACCTCATCGGCACCGAGCGCATGCTCCAGGGCTACCAGGCGCCAGACGTCGAGTACCCAACCGAGCACCTGAAGAACCCGGTGGCCGAAGGCAACGAGCGGTGGGTGGAGTCGATGCGTCCATTGTCGGGGCCGGAGGTCCTAGCCAAGTTCCAGACCGTGTCGGCCGAGCGCCTCGGACAACTGCACGCCATGTCCGACGACGAGATCCTGAAGGTTGGCTGGTCGCCGGTGGGTGAGGTGCCGTACCTGCGCTTCATGCACGTTCGGATTTACGACTCGTGGCTGCACCTTGAGGACTGCCGGGCCCCGCTCGGCCACCCGTCCTGTGCAGGGGGACGACCGGCCGAGATGTCAGTGGCCGAGGTCACCACGGCCGCCGGCTTCGTGATCGGCAAGAAGGCCGGAGCGCCCGACGGGAGCCGGGTGGAGGTCACCCTGACCGGTCCGGTGGCCGCCACCATCCGGGTGGCCGTCGACGGTCGGGCCCGGGTGGTCGAGGAACTGGACGGCGAGCCCACGGCGACCCTTGCCCTATCGTCCAACGACTGGCTGGCCTTGACCGGGGGCCGAGTGGATCCGGTGCCCCTCATCGAGGACGGGCGGGTGGCCCTCGGCGGCGACCTCGTCCTGGCCCGCCAGTTAGCCGAGCGCCTGGCCTTCACCATCTGACCCGGTAGCCGTAGCATTTGACCATGGCCTTCGGACACCGGCTGCTGACCGTCCCCGATCCCGCTGACGCCCTCCCGGGGCGGGACCAGGCCGTGGCCGTGCCGGCGGCCCACCACGTCAACGGCCGGTCGATGGTGCCGCCGTTCCCAGACGGCGTGGACACCGTGGTCCTCGGCATGGGCTGCTTCTGGGGTGCCGAGCGGAAGTTCTGGGAGACCCCCGGCGTGTGGACCACTGCCGTGGGTTACGCCGGGGGCTACACCCCGAACGCCACCTACCAGGAGGTGTGCTCCGGGATGACCGGGCACAACGAGGTGGTCCTGGTGGCCTATGAAACCGACGTGCTGTCGCTGATCGACGTCCTGCGGGTGTTCTGGGAGAACCACGACCCCACCCAAGGCATGCGCCAGGGCAACGACGTGGGCACCCAGTACCGATCAGGGATCTACGTGGCTGACGACGCCCAACGGGCTGTCGCCCAGTCCACCCGGGAGACCTACGCCGCCCGGCTGACCGCCGCTGGCTTCGGCGAGGTCACCACCGAGGTCCTGATCCATTCCGAGTTCTTCTACGCCGAGGACTACCACCAGCAGTACCTGGCCAAGAACCCTTTGGGGTACTGCGGCATCGGGGGGACCGGCGTGTCTTGCCCGGTCGGCGTCCCCAACTGAGCGGCTCGGGTCACCGGTCCCGACTCTTCGGCACCCGACTACTCAGTGTTCCAGGACAGTGACCGTTCCGGTCGTTCCGTCAACCTCGACTAGGGCACCGTCTGGGATCCGTTCCGTGGCATTCTCCACGGAGACCACGCACGGGATACCGAGCTCACGCGACACGATCACCGCGTGGCTCATCAGCGCCCCCACGTCGACCACCACTGCGGCCGAGGGCAGGAACAGCGGCGTCCACGCCGGATCGGTGATGGGGGCCACAAGCACCTCGCCGGGTTCCAGGTCGACGGCGTCGGCCGGGTCCATCACCACCCGGGCCCGTCCCCGGGCCACGCCCTGACATCCCGACGCCCCGGTCAGCACTTCTCCTGGCTGTGCCGGCTCGCTCCGGGGCCGCGATGCGTAGTCGGCCTCCAACGCCTCGATGGTCGGGACCTCGTGCTGCCCGGTGATGAAGAAACGAGGCTCCACCGTCGTGTAGCGGTCATACAGGGCCCCGCGTTCGGCCAGGACACCGGCAAAGGAGGCTGGATCAGCGAGATAGGAGGGCAGCTCATCGATCGGATCCAGTAGGGCGACCCGGGTGGGGTCGGGATCCCCACCCCGCTCGGCGGCCCGCCGCACCAGCTCCCGGTAGACGCGCTTGGTGGGTGCCCCGAGGCGGATGGCCCGGTCGCGGGTGGCTTCGCGGGCCTGAGCCCACCAGGGGGCGGCAAGCAGCGCCTTGTCGAAGTTCCGTCGGTCGAGCCCCTTGACGTGGGGGCGTACCACGTCGACGGCCGCAGCCCGTCGGGCGTCGTCGCCGGCCAGGCGAGTCGCCGGGTCCAGATCGTGGTCGGCGAGGCGCATCCGGTCGATGGCCACCAGAGCCAGTTCGGGGGTGTTCTCCCAGTTCCGCGACGAGAGCTCCCAGTCGTTGGGTCCGCGGTGACCGTGGGTGGCCGTGAATGCCGCGAACCGTTCCCGGAAGTCGGCTGCCGCCCGGTCGCTGGCGATTCTGTCCAAAAGGCCGTCCACGCCGAGGTTGAACGCGGCACCCAAGGCCGGCTGGCCCTGCACCGCTCGGGCAATGGAGTAGAGGTCCCGGGAGTATTCGGCTGACCTCACGTCCCCGGCCGACCCGACCAAGTGGGTGACGAGCCCGGGCTCGCCGGCTGCCACGCATGCGTCGGCCAGCATCCCGGTCACGATCGAAGCCAGGCCCGACGAGAGCATGTGGTTGTGGAAGGCCGGTCCGAAAGCCTTAGGGAAGGCATGGAGGTGGGCCATCAACTCCGCATCCGGAGCGTCCAGTGACGGGCATCGGGCACGGTGGGCCTCGGCCCTGGCGAAGCTGTCGGACACCATGGGCGGCATAGATCGGGTGTTCAGGGCACCGAGGACCGACCGCAGGATTCGCAGGGACGACAGCAGGCTGCGGTCGCCCTTACGGGGTTCGTAGGGCGGAGGGTCGCCCTCGCCGAAGAACGCGATGTCGATCGCTTCGGCTGAGGAGCCGGGGGCGCGCACGCCCAGGATCCTGAGGTAGGAGAGGTTGAGGTAGGCGTAGCCGCCGTACAACCCGATAATCACCGGATCGTCGCCCGAGAAGTCGCTCGCCCGGGTCACGCCGAGTTCGACGTAGGCGTCGCGCCACGCCTTCTCGGCGGCGATGACACCCAACCGGTAGGACAGGGGGGTGAGCACCTCGGGGAAGACCTCCCCCACATTGCCCCGGGTGTTGATCGGCCAACGCGGGTCGACCGTCCCTTCGATAATCCACGACGTACCCATGGTGTCCCCCCGATTGCTGGCCCCACCAGAGACCCGCCCGGCGAGGCTAGGCGGGTCGGTCCGGCAGGTGTTAGCCGGGGATCAGTCCAGGATTCCGGCAGCGATCAGTTCTTCAAGCCGTTCGGGTCCGACCCAGTTGAGCTGCCATGACTTGGCCCGTCGGAAATAGAGCTGGGCGTCGCACTCCACGGTGAAGCCCATCCCGCCGTGGACCTGGATAGCCACGCCGGTCACGTCCCGGCAGGTCTGGGTGGCGAACAGCTTGGCCATAGGGGCCAGCGTGGTGACGTCCCGCCCCTGGTCCCGAGCCCACGCCGCCTGGTGCACGAGCACCCGACCTCCCTCGATGGCCGTGATCCCATCGGACAGGTAGTGGCTGATCGACTGGAAGGAGCCGATCGGCTTGTCGAACTGGTGTCGTTCGCGGGCGTAGTCGGTGGTTAGGGCGTGGGTGGCCTGGGCAGCCCCGATTGCCAGAGCGGCCACCAGGACCATGGTGTCGAGCATCACGGTGTGCCAGGTGTCCCAGCCGGTTCCGGAGTCGCCGATCCGGTTGGTGGTCGGGATACGCACGCCGTCCAGGTCGACCCGGTACTGGGTGTCGCCGGCCACCGTCTGTTGCAGGGTCAGCGACACTCCGTCGGCGGCCGGGTCCACCAAGTAGAGGTCGACGTCATCTCCGGTGCGGGCCACCACAACCAGGCGGTCGGCGGACGAGGCGAAGGGCACGTGGCGCTTGGTGCCGGTCAGGACCGTGGTGTCGCCGTCGGGACGGGCCTCCAGTTGCACTCCGGTCGGTCCGGACCCGTTGTCGGGCTCCAACCACGCCGGGACGAGGATGGCTTCGCCGGCAGCCAGGAGGGGCAGCCACTCAGCCTGCTGGTCGGGCGAACCGGCACCGGCCAGAATCCCGGCCGCCACCACGGATGACGCCAGGTGGGGCGATGGCACCAGGCTGCGTCCGAACTCCTCGTAGACGACAACGGCGTCCAGGAGGCCCATGGCCGAGCCCCCGTGTTGCTCGGTGAGCATCAGACCGGTCAGGCCCATGGTGGCCAGCTGGTTCCAGAATCCGTCGTCGTAGCCCTTCGGGTCGTCTTCCAGGGACCGCACGGTGTCGGCAGCGTCGGCGCAGAGGCCGCGGACCGCGTCGCGCAGCATGTCCTGTTCGTCGGTGAAGGCCAGATCCATCGGATTCCTAGGGGCGCCAGTCGTCGCCGCGGCGCGACCAGGGGTTGTCATCGGCGTCCCGAGGGAGGGACACCCGGGCGACGCACGTGGTGGCCACCACCTCACCTACCCGCAGAGACACGTCCAGGTCGACCCAGCCGCAGCCGGCGTCGTCGACCGCCGTTCCGGTGACGGTGGCCGAGAAGGCCATGTGGTCTCCGGGGAACACCGGGGTATTCATGCGGAAGGTCATGCGACCTAGCCGGCCGGTGGGCCCCGTCCAGTCGGTGACGTAACGCTCGAACCACGCCGCCTGGTTCGGGGTGTTGAGGAAGATGTCCGGGGTGCCGTTCCGGTGCACGGCGAAGTCGCGGTCGTGATGCATGGGGCGCCAGTCCCTCGATGCCAGGGCACCGAGTACCACTGTGGTGGCCGTGACGTCGTGGCCCAGGTCGGGGAGCCGGTCGCCGGCCGTCACGTCACCGAGGAGGAGTCGGGTGGCCATCAGCAGTCCTCCTCCGTATCGGTGGGCCCTGCCTCCTCGGGCCGTCGATAGCCGAAGGCCGTGTAGGACTCCACACCCAGGAGAGCATCGTCCTGGTTGAGGTACTCGACGTCGATGGTCCAGAACCGGCCGTGCCCTAGCCGTGTGGTCTTTGGCTCGCTAACCGACCGAAGGATCTGCCGGGACCGCACCCGATCGCCGATGCGGACCGGCTCGTGGAAGGTGTTGGTATTCGAGGAGATGATGGCCTCGGGGAGGTCCAGATTCTCCTTGAGGTCGAAGTGGGCCTGGAGCGGCACCGCCGGCTCGGATCGCCCCGGGGACCAGTGGTGGGGACGGAACCAGACCGAGAGCATGGTCGGCGGGGCGATAGGACCGCCGGTGAGGTCGGTGGCCATGTCCTCGTCCCAGAACAGCGGGTTTCCGTTCTGGACCGAAGCACATGTGGTCCAGACGTAGCCGTGCTCGACGGGAAAGCCACCCTCCTCCTCGTACTGCACGACGCCGATCCGGGCCTCTACCTCTTCAGGGACGGGGGCCAGGGCATCGGGGATCGGGGCGGTCACGCGATCACCCCATCGGCCCGCAGGACCGACAGCTCGTCATCGGAGAAGCCGACGGCACCCAGGACCTCCTCGGTGCACGGGACGGCCTGGTCGTGGATGGCCAGGGTGGTGGCGTCAACCTGACCGGCCAGGGGGGCGGCTACCTGGGGAATCGGGCCAGCCGTCGGATGAACGACCTCGGTGAATAGGCCCCGGGCCCGGAACTGCTCGTCGTCGACCACCTCGGTGATGTCGTGGACAGCTGACACGCAGGTGTCGGCCGGTCCTAGGTCAGCCACCCACTCGTCTCGGCTGCGTCGGGCGAAGGCGGCGGCGAAGTCGGACCGCATGGCGTCGATTGCGTCGTCGTCGTACTGGTGGTCAATCCACCGGTCGCAGCCCAGGGCTCGGCAGAGGTTGGCGAAGAAGTGGGGCTCGATGGCGCCCACGGCCAGCCACCCGTCGTCGGCCGCCCGGTAGACGTCGTACCAGGCGTACCGCCCGGTCAGCAGGCCGTGGCGGGGGCCGGGCCGGGTTCCTTCGGCCAGGTACTCGTCGACGGCCAGAGACATAAGAGACAGGACGCCGTCGGCGATCGAGACGTCCAGGCGAGTGCCCTCTCCGGTCACGGCTCGGGCAGCCAGGGCAGCGCAGATGGCGGCCACCGCCTGGAGGCCACCCCCGGCGCTGTCGGCCACCGTGGCTCCAGGTAGGGCCGGTCCGCCGTCGCAGTCGCGTCCTGAGCAGTGGAGGTAGCCGCCGACGGCCAGGTAGTTCAGGTCATGGCCGGCCCAGCCGGCGCGGGGGCCGCTCTGGCCATAGCCGGTGGTGGAGCAGTAGACGATCCCCGGATTCCGGGCTCTGACGGCCTCGTGGCCGATGCCCAGCCGGTCTACCACCCCAGGCCGGAAGCTCTCGATGACCACGTCAGCCGTGGTGGCCAGGCGCAGGAAGGCCTCCCGACCGCCGTCCGACTTGAGATCGAGGAGCACCCGGCGCATGCCCCGATGGGCGCTGTAGGCGTAGGGGGGCGGAACTATCTGCACCCCGGCGTCCCGAGGGACGGGCCCCACCTTGACCACGTCAGCTCCCCAGTCGGCCAGCCACCGCGAGGCCCGTACAGCGGGTCCTACCGAGGCGAGGTCCAGGACGGTCACACCGTCGAGAAGGGGGCGGTCGACCACGGTCCGGACCTAGAAGTTCTTCGGGAGGCCGAGGCCACGCCGGGAGATGATGTTCTTCTGGACCTCCGAGGTGCCCCCTCCGATGGTGTCCAGCACGGTGTAGCGGTAGGTGGACTCGGCCCGCCCGACCATGGGGGCCTCGACGGTGCCTACCCGTAGCTGGGTCCCAGGTCCTCCCAAGTCCATGGAGGCGTCGGCCAGCACCTTGGAGAACTCAGTGGTGAACAGTTTGTACTCCGAAGCCTCGATGGTGGGTGGGGCCCCACCGCCGGCTTCGGCCTTCATGGAGGCGTCCACCACCCTGAGGCCCATGCCGTGGGCGACAGCCGCCGTGGTGGCTAGGCGGGCGATCCGGGACCGCACCCTCGGGTCCTCCCTGAGCGGTTGGCCGTCCCGGGTGGCAGTGCGAACGTGGTCGAGTAGTAGGTCCAGGCGCTGCTTCACTGGCGAGAAGGTGAACATTGTGAAGCGCTCCAGGTCGAGGGCCTGGGAGATGTACTGGAAGCCGTGGTTGAGCTGGCCAACCACGTACTCCTCGGGGACGAACACGTCGTCGAAGAACACGTCGTTGGTGCGCTCGTCGCCCATAGTCCAGATGCCCTGCACGGTGATCCCGGGGTGATCCATTGGGACCAGGAAGAGAGTGATGCCGAAATGCTTCGGGGCGTCCGGGTCGGTGCGGGCGCCCACCCAGTACCACTCGGCGAAGTGGGCCGAGGTGGTCCAGGTCTTCTGGCCGTTCAGAATCCAGCCGCCCTCGGTCTCAGTGGCCTTGAGCTTCATGGCAGCGGCATCGGATCCGGCCTCCGGCTCGCTGTAGCCGACGGCGAACTCCACCTCGTTGGCCAGGATCTTTGGGAGGAACTCCTCCTTGAGGAACTCCGAACCGTGGGCGATCAGGGTCTTGCCGATGATGCCGACGCCCTTGCCGATTTGGGGGCCACCCCGGGCCGCCAGGGCCTCGTTGAGGATGTACTCGTAGACACCATCGCCCTCCTGGCCGCCGTACTCCCGGGGCCAGGTGATACCCAGCCAACCCTGTTCGCCCAACTTCTTCATAAGGGCCCGACGCTTGGGAGTGTCGACGATTTGGGCCATGTTCTCCCGGGTGGGGTCGAACACCTCAGGGTCGTCGTTGGCGTCCAGGAACGCCTCGACCTCGGCCCGGAAGGCCTCCTGTTCGGGGGAGAAGTCGAAGTTCATAGGTCGCCGTGCGGTGGGTCGTGAGATCTGACGGTGTGTCAGATCCCTACCGTACCGGAACCCCGGAGGTGCGCCCTATCCAAGCGGTCTGCCCTGGAATGACAGGCCTCCGGACCGGAACTCGCGGTTCCACCCTCCACCCCCCTAGAATCTGACGGTTCGTCAGATTTGTGCGGGCCGGTGGCGACACCGCCCGCAGGGAAGCCACCGGACGGGAGGAGAGCATGAACGGCACACGGGGGATCCTCGCCTACGGCGCCCACGTGCCCTACCGGCGTCTCGCCCGTTCGGCCATCGCCGAGGTGATGGGCGCCGGTGGTGGTCGTGGGTACCGCGCCGTCGCCTCGTTCGACGAGGACACCACCACCATGGGCGTGGAGGCGGCCCGCCAAGCCCTGGCCGGCGGTACCCCCACTCCCCGGGCCCTCTGGTTTTCGACGGTCGCCCCCGCCTATTTGGACAAGACCAACGCCACAGTCGTCCACGCCGCCCTACGCCTGGACGCCTCGGTCCCGGCCCTGGACTTCGGCGGAGCGCCCCGATCGGCGGTCGGAGCCCTTCGCACCGCCCTGGCCTCTGGCGACCGGACTCTGGTGGTGGCCTCCGACCTCCGGGTCGGCCTGCCTACCGGTCCCGAGGACGGGGGCGGCGGCGACGCCGCGACAGCCATACTGGTCGGGTCCGACGAGGACGGCCCGCTGCTGGCCGAGTATCTGGGAGGAGCCACGGCCACGGCCGAATTCACCGACCGATGGCGGACCCCCGGCGAGGCCCACTCCCGGACCTGGGAGGCCCGGTTCGGCGAGCAGGCCTACCTGCCCCTGGCCCACCGGGCCTGGACTGATGCCCTGGAGGCCACGAACCTGACGGCTGCTGACGTGACAGTCGCCGCGGTAGCCGGCTTGCACAGTCGGGCCACCAAGAAGGCGGCCGCCGCCCTAGGTGTGGCCGTCGCCGAAGACCGGACCGACACGGTCGGGAATGCCGGTGCCGCCCATCCGACGCTCCTGCTGGCCGACGTCCTCGACGGTGCGACGCCGGGCGACGTAGTGGCTCTCGTTGTGTTGGCCGACGGCTGCGAGGTCCTGTTCTTCCGGGCTACCGACGCCCTGGCCGCTGGACGGCCGACCCGGTCGGTAGCCGACCAAGTTGAGGACCGGGCCGACGTGTCCTACGCCTTGTACCTGGCCTGGCGGGGCCTCCTGGAGGTCCAGCCGCCCAACCGACCGGAGCCCAACCGCCCGTCGTCGTCGGCCGCCGCCCGGCGAAGCGACTGGAAGCACGGCTTCGTGGGCTCCACCGACCGGTCCACCGGCATCACCCACCTCCCGCCGTCGCGGGTAGGGATCTCCAGCGGCGAAGTCGACGATATGGAACCAGCGCCCATGGCCGACGCCGAGGGCACCGTGGCCACCTTCACCGTCGACCGCCTGGCCTACTCGCCCAGCCCGCCGGTGGTGTTCGCCGTAGTTGACTTCGACGGGGGCGGGAGGATGCCCGTCGAGCTGACCGACGTGGACCCGTCGGAGGTAGAGATCGGCACCCGGGTGGAGATGGTGTTCCGCCGGCTGTTCACGGCCGACGGCCTGCACAACTACTTCTGGAAAGGCCGGCCCCTCCGGGGCTGAGCGGGGAGCGACGACATGGCCTCACACGGAATCCGCGATCGGGTAGCGATCATAGGTATGGGCTGTACGCCGTTTCGCGAACACTGGGACCGCTCCCTGGACGACCTGCTGATCGAAGCCCACGGCCTGGCTTTGGCCTCGGCGGGCATGACCAAGGACGACATTGACGCCTACTGGTACGGAACCTCGCAGTCCTCGGCGTCGGGCATCTCGCTGGCCACCCCGCTCCGACTGGACAACCGCCCCGTGACCCGGGTCGAGAACTACTGCGCCACCGGCTCGGAGGCGCTGCGCCAGGCCTGCTACGCGGTGGCCTCCGGGGCCTACGACGTGGCGGTGGCCATCGGTGCCGAGAAGGTCAAGGACGGCGGCTACCAGGGCCTCAACGCCTTCCCGATCCCCACCGACGGGACCAACCGCACGCTCACCGCGGCGGCCATGTTCAGCCTCATCCTGCCCGCCTATGCCGAGCGTTACGGGATCGACGAGGACGATCTGCGCCACGTGGTGGCGCGGATCGCCGAGAAAAACCACTACAACGGGGCGCGCAACGAACTGGCTCAGTTCCGCCAGGAGACCTCGGCCGAGGTCATTTGCGACATGGCCGCCGTGGCCGGCCGCCTCTCGGTCTTCGACTGCGCCGGAGTGGCCGACGGGGCGGCAGCGGCCATCGTGGTTTCCGCCGAGCAGGCCGCCGACCTCTGCGACGACCCGCTGTATGTGAAGGCCCTGTCGCTGGTGGCCGGCAACGGTTCCGGCCTGGTCGACCCGTCGTTCGACTTCACCACGCTGCCCGAGTGTGCGGCGTCGGCTGCCGACGCCTATGCCCAGGCCGGGATCACCGACCCCCGTGCCGAGCTGGCCATGGCCGAGGTCCACGACTGCTTCACGCCCACCGAGCTTGTCCTCATGGAAGATCTCGGGTTCTGCGACCGAGGTACCGCATGGCGCGAGGTCCTGGACGGGACGTTCGCCTTGGACGGCGACCTACCAGTGAACCCGGACGGCGGGCTGAAGAGCTTCGGCCACCCGGTGGGAGCCAGTGGCCTGCGCATGCACTATGAGGCGTGGCTGCAACTCCGGGGGCGGGCACCCGAGGAGCGGAGGATCGGCACGTTGGCCGACCGCAGCCGCGCCCTCGTGCACAACCTCGGGGGCTACCCAGGCGAAATGGTGTCCTTCGTGGGCATCGTCGGCACCGAGAAGGATTAGCGGTCAGGGCGTCAGAGCCAGCCAGGCGTCGAGAACCGCCTCGTCACCGAACACCTCGACGGTCGGTCGGCGGCGTCCCCACACCAGCAGCGCCAGATCCGACGCGGTGCCCTGCACCGCAGCATCCCCCTTCGCGTGCTCGTGGCCCACGACCAGATGGTCGTCGACTGACGAGAGCATCCACTCACCCTCACCATCGGTCCGGTGCAGGTGGAGGGTCGACGTGGGGTATCCACTGATTGGGCCCCTCATCCCGTACTGCCAGGCGACATCGAGAATCTCGTCCACAGCGTCGCGCGCCAGGTCCCCATCGAACGGCGCGGCCTCGCCGACGGCGTTCTCCGCGTCCCACCGGTGCATCGAGTTCTCGTGGGCCATGCGCCGCACCATCCACGACACGGTTCGGCCGTCCTCGGGACACCAGTTCCAGCACGGAGCACCGGGGTCGGTCCCCGAGAGGAGGAGGACCAGGGCGTCGAGCCGCTCAGCGGCCGTGGACCCGTCGTCGGCATCGGGCCGGCTCGCCTTCTCGGGCCGGGCGGCCGACACCTGAGTGGCCATAAAGGTCCAGACCGTCCGGAGATGTTCGGCCAGGGCGGCATTGTCCCAGTCAGGGCAGTGCTCAACGCGGGCATCCGGGTCCCGGCCCACGGCGGCCAGCAGGGCACTCCCTTCTCGTTTCACGGTGGTGAGCAGCACGTCGAAGTCCATGGGCGGAGTCTGGCCCGCCGGACCGGCTCAGTCCTCGTCGGAGTGGCGTTGGTCCTGGTCCCGGAGGAAGGCCTCTAGCTCAGCGGCCAGATCGTCGCCCCGTGGCATCAGGTCCTCGGATCGGTCCACCTGGGACTCCAGCCGACGGACGTGCTCGGTTACCTCCTCATCGCCGGCTACCGCCTGGTCGACCCGCAACTGCCACTCGGCGGCCGGCCCGTCCAGGGCGGCGTGGGCTGTGTCCACCCCAGTCACCTGTTCGAACCGTCGCAGGAGGGCCCGGGTGGCCTTCGGGTTGGGGGAGTCCGGTAGGTAGTAAGGCACCGAGACTCGGAGGGAAATGGCCGGGACCCCGGCCCGGTCCATGGTGTCGAGCAGCACCCCCACCACACCGGTTGGGCCCTGGTAGGAGGGGTTGTCCAGGCCGAGGCGCTCGGCCAGATCTCGATTGGTGGAACTCCCGGTGACCGCCGGGGGTCGGGAGTGGGGCGACATGCCGCTCATCGACCCGAGGGTCACCACCATCTGGCTCTCTGTCCGGGCGGCTGCCTCCCGCAGGGCTTCGGTGAATGTTCGCCACCGAAGGTGCGGCTCCACGCCGGCCACCAGCACCAGGTCTCGTTGGCCCTCCGGGGTCCGGACGGCTAGAACCCGGTTGGCGGCCCACCGGACCCGTCGAACTCCGTGACCGTCGAACTCCACGATAGGTCGCTCCTGGGTGAAGTCGAAGAACGTCTCCGGGTCGACCTCGCCGATTTCTGAACTGTCCAGACGCTCGACCAGCCACTCGACGGCCGAGGTGGCCGAGCCGGCGGCGTCGAAGAGGCCGCGGAAGGCCACGACCAGGATGGGCCGGTCCAACCGGGAAGCCAGCAGGTCGTCAGCGGTCCACCGGAGCTCGTCCACGGCGACAGGTTCGCAGATGGGGCCCCGGAACCGGGGACCCGGTCGGGCCCCCTCCGACGGACCGTGCGAGCATCCGACGGTGACACCAGCTCAGGACCTCCACCCTCCCTACCGGTGGGTGCTGTTCAGCGGGGTATGCGGCGTCTACTTCGCCTTCGGGGTGGTGGCCATGTCGGTCCCCCCGCTGGTCGGGGAGGTCCGGGCCGACCTGGGCCTCAGCCGCAGCGCCATGGGGTTGGCTCTCGGGGCGTGGCAGCTCGTCTACATCGTGAGCGCCCCGGCAGGCGGACGGCTACTGGACCGCCTCGGCGTGCGCCGGGGCATCGTGCTGGGGTCCCTTGTGGTGGCGGCCAGCGGGTTCCTGCGGGCGTCAGCCGGAGGGCTGGGATCGCTCTGGTTGGCAATCGCTCTGTTCGGCGTCGGCGGTCCCCTCATCTCGGCCGGCGCCCCGAAGGCCGTTGGCCTGTGGTTCGCCGACAAGCGCGAGCGGCGCTTGGCCATCGGGGTGTACAGCACCATGCCGGCCGTCGGGGGCATGGCCACCCTGGTCCTCTCCAACTCGGTACTCATGCCCCTCACCGGGTCATGGCGTACGACCATCGTGGTGGAGACGAGCCTCATCGTTCTGGCCCTGGGCGTTTGGCTGGTCGTCTCGGGCCGTGGCCCAGAGCCCCCGGTCAGCCTCGGGTCACCGGCCGCCGGCTCTGGCGATCGGCGTGCTTTGCTGGCCAGCCCTGAGGTCCGCATCGTGCTCGTGCTAGGACTCGGCGTGTTCTTCATCGGCCACGGCCTGGGGGGTTGGATGCCCGAAGCCCTGCGGGAACACAGCGGCTTCTCGCCCATGGCGGCCGCAAACTGGGTTGCCCTGAGTGGCCTGATCGGGGTGGTTACCTCGCTGGTCGTGCCGCAACGGACGGACCGCCGGCGCCTGCCCTCAGCCATGGTCGTACTGCTGGCCATGGTGGCCGTGGGGGTCCTGGCCGTGGTGGCGCTGCCCACAGCGCTGGACCCGATACCGGTGGTTGCCTCCGGAGTACGGTTCGCCCTGGTGCCCCTCGTCCTGGTGGCCCTCATGGAATCGGAGCCCGTGGGGCCGACCAACACCGGGGTGGCCTACGGGCTGTGGTTCGCGGTGGCCGAGGTGGGAGGGGTGACAGGGCCCCTCGTGATGGGCTGGGTGGCCGACACGTCTGCCGGCTTCGGCGGCGCCTTCGCCCTGATGGCTGCAGTGTGTGCAGCCATGGTGCTACCAGTGTCCCGGCTCCGTCGGCTCACCAGGGGAGGGGTAAGTTCGGCCACCACCTGACCGCAGGTCGTGGCCGGCGGCGGCCGTACCCAGGAGCACGATGACCACCGACGAAACAGCGGCCGACCCGACAGCCGCCTACGCGGGATTCACCGGCGAGGTTGGACGGATCATGTCGACCTCAACCCCGGCCTGGACACGCCCGTCCACCGCCCCGGACAGCGCCCCGAACGTACTGGTCGTCCTGGTGGACGACCTTGGCTATAGCGACGTGGGCTGCTATGGCTCCGAGGTGGACACCCCAAACATTGACCGACTGGCCGCCGACGGCCTGCGCTACACCAACTTCCACGTCAACCCGATGTGCTCACCCACCCGGGCCTCCCTGCTGACCGGTCTGAACCACCACCTGGCCGGCGTGGGCACCGTATGCCATATGGAGCCCGGCTTCCCCGGCTACGCGGCGACCATCCGGGACGACGCCGTCACCATGGGAGAGGTACTCCGCGATGCCGGATGGTCCACCCTCATGGTCGGAAAGTGGCACCTGTGCCCAGACTCGGAACTCAGCGAAGCCGGCCCCCGGACCGGGTGGCCGTGCCAGAAGGGCTTTGACCGCTTCTACGGGATCCTGGACGGCTTTACGAACTTCCACCAGCCCCACCGCCTCTACGAGGACAATCGGGCACTGGACGTCGACGACTACCCCGAGGGCTACTACTTCACCGACGACCTGACCGACCGGGCCCTAGGCATGGTGCACGAGCTACGCGACGGCCACCCCCGGACACCCTGGTTCCTGTACTTCGCCCACGGAGCGGTCCATGCCCCCCTGCAGGCCAAGCCGGCCGACATTGAGAAGTACCGGGGCCGGTACGAGGCGGGCTGGGACGAAGTCCGGCGACTCCGCTTTGAACGCCAGAAGCAGCTGGGGATCATGGCCGACGACGTGGTTCTGCCGCCCCGGAACACCGAGGAGAACTACGCCGTGCGGGCCTGGGACGAGCTCACGGTGACGGAGAAAGAGGTCTTCGCCCGCTACCAGGAGATCTTCGCCGGGATGGTCGACAACGTGGATCAGAATCTAGGACGGCTCCGGACGGGTCTGGAGGAGATGGGGGAGTGGGAGAACACCATTGTGGTATTCACCTCCGACAACGGGGGGAGCCGTGAAGGCTTGGACAACGGCACCTCGGCCTACTTTCGCACCCTCATCGGCCAGACCCGACCCAATCCCCTGGACTCCGTTGAGCTGGACCACTCCCGAATGGACCTGATGGGTGGCCCGCAGACCTTGCCCCACTACCCGTCGGGGTGGGCCATGGTGTCGGGGACCCCGTTCCGCCTCTACAAGATCAACACTCACCAGGGTGGACACCAGGTTCCGTTCATCCTGTCGAAAGGCTCGGGCCTCCCTGGAGCAGGGGGTATCCGGCGCCAGTATCAGCACATCACCGATCTCCTGCCCACCGTCCTGGAGATGGTGGGCGTTGACCTGCCCACCGCGCGCGACGGTCGGCCGGTGCCACCTCCCGCTGGGGCCAGCTTCCAGAAATCGTTGGACGATCCGGACGCCGCCAGCACTCACCCCGAGCAGTACTACGAGCAGATGGGTCATCGCGGCATGTACCGGGACGGTTGGTCGGCTGTGGTCTGCCGGAAGCCCCGGACACCGTTCAGCGGGGAGGAGTGGGAGCTCCACAACCTGGCCGAGGATCCGACGGAGAGTCAGAACCTGGCCGCCGACTACCCCGATCTGCTGGCCGAGCTGATCGAGGCATGGGAGCAAGCGGCGTGGGCCAACCAGGTGTTTCCCCTCGATGAGGGCAACAACCTGAAGAACCTGCTGCGACCCCCGTGGAGCACCGAGACGGCCGCCGAGGCCCACTTCCTACCCGGCAGCCCGACTACCGAGCGGTACCGGTCACTGCAACTCGTCAACTACCGCTCCTTCGAGGTCGAAGTGTCGCTCGAGGTGGCGGTCGATGACCACGGAACGCTGGTGGCCCACGGCGACCAGGGCGGCGGCTACGCCCTCTACGTAGTGGACGGGTGGCTCCAGCTGGCCTGGAACGGCTACGGCTCGTTAGTAGAGGTGGACGGCGGACCGGTCGCCCCGGGGACCACCTCGGTGGTGCTGGCCGTGGAGGCGGTCGGAGACCTTGTCGTCCACGCACAGCTCCGGGTGGATGGGGCAGTCACCGGTGGGGCCCGGAACCTTCCGGCCCTGACCGCCATGGCGCCCTTTCAGGGCATTGACGTAGGGATCGACCGCCGTTCCCCGGTGTCGTGGGAGGTCCGGGAGCGGTTCGGGACCTTCCCGTGGACGGGGACGCTGCACCGGGTGACCTACCGTCCAGGGGAGTTGGCGCCGGACGCCGGCCCCCGATGGTTGGATGTCTTGCGCGAGGCCGGAACAAAATACGAGTAGACGGGAACCCACGATGGACCTAGCCGACCTAGTCGACCCGGCCCACACCGCGTTATGCGTGGTGGAGTGCCAGAACGGGGTGGTCGGGCCGGCGTCCAGCATTCCCGCGGTAGCCGCTGCTGTGGCCGATGCCGACCTGCTGGCCCGTCTCGGAACCCTGGCAGTCGTCGCCCGGTCAGTCGGGGTCCGGGTAGTGCACTGCACCTTCCGGTCCCGGGAAGACCTGTGGGGCGGAAACCGGAACTCTCGGCTGTTCGCAGCCGCCCGGAAGTCCGAAGTCCAGCAGGTTGAGGGGACGGCGGCCGTGGAACCGGCAGCCGAGCTGGGATTCGACGCCGACGTGGACGTCGTGGTGTCCCGGTCCCACGGCCTGTCGGCAGCGTCGGGAACCCAGCTGATCCCCCTCCTCCGAAACGAGTCGGTGGCCACCGTGGTGGTTGTCGGCGTATCGCTGAACGTGGCCGTCCCCAACACCGTGTTCGACCTGGTCAACGCGGGTTTCCAAGTCGTGGTGCCCACCGACGGCTCTGTGGCCACCGATGCCGACTACGGCAACCGGGTCCTCGAGCACACGCTGGCCCACGTATCCACCCTGACCGATGTGACAACCCTGGCCGGAGTCTGGCAGCGCTGAGAGAGGCCGGCTCAGCCGGTGCGGCGCCTCCGAACCCCGATGGCCAGCGAGAGCAGGATCCCCACCAGGACACCCTGCTCCACCCGGGGGGCCAGGGCCAGCGTGGCGGCGAACGTCACCCAGGCCACCAGGGCGTCGCTGGTCGAGCGCCGGACCATTCCCACCAGCTCCGCCGGTCTGACCAGGCCGACCACGGCGGCGATGACCACGCCACCCAGAGTGGCTCGCGGCAAGGGGGCTAGGACATCGGCGAAGGGCAGGAAGACCAAGACGGTCACCCCAGTGACCAGGCCCGACCACCGGGTGCGGGCGCCGGCCAGACGGTTCAGCGAGGATCGGCTGAATGACCCACCTACCGGGAAGGAGCCTGAGAAGGCGGCGACAACGTTGGCCACCCCCTGGCTCACGAACTCCCGGCTGGCGCTCCACTTCTGGCCCTCCGCGTCAGCGAACACCCGAGCGATGGACGCCGGTTCGGCGTAACCGACCAGGGCGATGAGGATCCCTCCCACCAGGAGCGATCCCGTCGATCCCCACGGGAGGTCGAGCGACAGGTTGGGCATGCCAGTGGGGACGTCGCCCACCACCGGACCCCCGTAATCGGCCAGCCGGCTGACCAGGATGCCGCCCCCCACGGCCACCAACGCACCGGGGAACAGCCGGTGGATAACCCGACGGCCAGCCAGCACCAGCAGCGCCGTCACCACGGCGATGGCTAGGGCTGCCGCCTCCCACCGGTCCGGGTGGCCGAGGGACCAGCCGGCCCGCCAGAGCACTCCGCCTTCCGGGGCGACTACGCCGAAGGCTTTCGGGAGTTGGGAGGCCAGGATCAGGATGGCCGCCGCTGACGTGAAGCCCGTGACTACGGGGTCGCGCATGAGGTAAGTCACGACTCCAAGGCGGAGGAGCCCGAGGACCAACCGGGTTACCCCGACCAGCAGGGCTAGCAGGGCGGCCAAGGCCACATAGTTGGCCGTACCCACCTCGGCCAGGCCGGCCAGGGCGCCGAAGGTCAGGAGGCTGGTCAGGGCCACCGGCCCGGTCTGCAGGTAGGGCGAAGAGGCGAAGAAGGCGGCCAGGATGGGGGGGAGAGCCGAGGCGAAGAGACCCAGGTGGGGGGGCAGTCCGGCTAACTCGGCGTAGGCCATGGATTGGGGCACAAGCACCATGGCCACGCTCAGCCCGGCCAGGAGGTCGGCCGGAACTGGGCGGTTCGGGGGGGCGGACGGTCCGCCGGTCCGGTCGTCGGGCACCCTCGCACCCTACGGGGCGCCTCCAGGTTGTCGCCCATCACAGGGACCGGTCAGGCGCCGATCGGTAGCCTCGCCGTATGGCGGTCTCCGGGTATGACGTATGACTGGAGCCACAGAGTCGGGCAACGAGGTGCCCCTGTGGACTGGAACCCCTCGGGACCGGATCCCAGGAGACGGGGTCCCAATCCAACCGGCGGCCACCATCCTGCTGGTCGCCGATCGACCGGAACTCCAGGTCCTGGTCCTCCGACGGACCGAGGCATCGACCTTCGTGGCCGGCCACACCCTGTTTCCCGGCGGGAGGGTCGACGACGGGGACCGAGATCCCCGGTGGCCGGACCTGGTGGTGGGCCGGACGGCATCCGACGCCGTGCGGGCCCTTGGGGCGGACGACGGGTTGGCCTTCTGGACGGCGGCTGTTCGCGAGACCGTGGAGGAGGCCGGCCTGGTCGTGGGGATCGACGATCGGGCGCTGGCCGCCGACCTGGTACACCGGCGCCGTGACCTCGAGGAACAGAGGGTCAACTTGGCCGACCTGGTGGCCGATCGGGGGGCCACCCTCGACCTCTCCGGTATCCACCCCGTGGCCCGGTGGGTCACGCCCATGCCCAGCGATAAGCGGTACGACACGTACTTCTTCGTGGCCGGTGTGGACCCCGGGGTGGAGCCGGTGGTCGACGGGCGGGAGGCCGTCCACGCCGCCTGGTACCGGCCGTCCGACGTTCTCGGGCGGTGGCGGGCCGGCGAGGTCACCATGATCAGCCCGACCATCGCCATGTTCCAGCGGTTGGCTTCCTACGCCACGACGGGCGATCTGCTGGCCGCGGCGGCTGTCGGCGGACCCGTACTGAGGGCCCGTATCCTCGATGAGTCTGCCTCGCCGGTCCGCTTCGAGGGCGATCCCGGCTACGACGACGAAGGGACTCGCGAGAGCCTGGGCTGGGTCTGGCTGCCGATCGGCGACCTGCCGGATCCCACGGCCGGGTGGGATACGACCGCACCCTGCTCGTAGAATTCCCTTCGTGGCTGCCCCGTCTTACGTTCCCGCTCCCGTCGTGCGCGCCACCGAGAGGACCTACACGGGTCCCCGTCGGCGCCTCGGCGCCTGGCGTGCCGGTCGGCCCGGTGAGGTCGTGGACCAGGGTGGCCAGCCCTGGGGGACCCGCCTGGGCAGTCAGGGCCCTGACCAGGGGTTCGCCCTGCGGCTTGCCCGGGCGTTCCGACCCCGCCTCCGCCTCGGCCCCGGCGAGCACGTAGCCGACGTGGTGGTGGGCTGCGTCGGCGTTGCCCTCAAGCGGGCTGCCCTGTTCGGCCGGGCTCCGGTAGCCGACGACCTGGAGGTGGCCTTCGGCCTGTTCGGGTTTTTGGACGAGCCACTGGTCGGACCGGCGTTGGAGGAACGTCGACGTCTGTTCGCCGAGGCTTCTCACCACCACCACTACACCGAGGTGCGGCGCATCGTCGACCTAGTCCCGGACGCCACCCTCGGACTCACCCGGCAGGAAGCGCTGGATACCCGGGACGCCGGACGCGCCTTCACCCCCTGATCCGGTCCATCACCGACTGTCCTGACTGGTGACTCCCGATCCAACCGGCCCACAGAAGGGACGGCTCCTTGACTCGGTCCTGCCGGTAGCCCTGTTCCTGGTCCTGAACCGGGTGTGGGGCCTTGCTGCCGGTGTGGCCGGAGCCACCCTTTGGAGCATCAAGGTGGCCGTCTCCCGTCGCCGTCGCGGCGAGGTGGTCGGACGCTTCCTCCCCATCTTGGTCGCTTACCTGGTGGTCAGGGCCGGTGTGGGTATCTGGACCGATTCGGAGGCCGTGTACTTCGGGATCGGGATCGGCACCAAGGCCGCCATCGGCCTGGCCCTGATCGGCACCGTGGTGCGGGGACGCCCGATCCTGACCCGCTACGCGCCGGCCGTCGTCCCGTTCAGCGCCGAAACACAGGCCCATCCTGGATACCACCGGGTGATGGCCCGCCTGACCGTCCTCCTGGGGGCCTACCAGCTGGCCACCTCGACCTGGGATGTCTGGCTATTCAACCAAACGTCGACCGACGGCTACGTCCTGATCCGGTTTGTGGTCGGGTGGCCGGCCGGAACGGCGGCCACCATGGCGGCTTTTCTGTGGGCCGACCGGGCCCTACGGGTCGTTCCCGACTGCCCGGGCCTGTTCGAGCTAATGGAGCGGCCGGACCGTCGTTGACCGGGGTCGGCCGGTCAGGCCGGCTCTAGCTCCAGGTGGGCCTCGCGGAGCCCGTAGACGAACGAGTTCGGCATCTCCACCGGGGTGGTCCCGGGAACCAAACGCAGGCCGGCCACCCGGCTCACGAACTCCTCGAAGAACACCCGGATCTCTAGCCGGGCCAACGCCGCCCCGAGGCAGAAGTGGGTTCCGAACCCGAAGGCCAGGTGGTGGTTGGGCGACCGGGTGACGTCGAAGGCCTCCGGATCGACGAAGTGGGCCGGGTCCCGGTTTGCCGACGAGTACATGAGGATCACCTGGTCGCCAGCCCGGACGGTGGTACCGGCCACTTCGGTGTCGGTGCCCGCCGTCCGGCACATGTTGTGGATGGGCGTCACCCAGCGGATGAACTCCTCAGTGGCCACGGCCAGGTCGGAGCCCTCGCGCAGAAGGGCCCACTGGTCGGGTTGTCGGGCCAGTTCCACCATGGTGCGGGCGAGCACCGTCCGCGTCGTCTCGGCTCCGCCGTCTAAGAGGAGCAAGCAGTCGGAGATCATCTCACTCAGGCCGAACTCATGGCCTTCGAGGCCCCGGTGCTGGCGGTCGATCCAGACCGACATGACATCGTCCAGAGGGCAGCCGTCGGCGACCCCGGGCTTCTTGGCCTCGTAGAGTTCGGCGCAGGCGCCGGCGAACTCCATGGCGGCTGCGATCCCCGACTGGTCGTGGTAGCGGGGGCCGCCGCCCAGGGCAATGGTTCGCTCCGACCACTCCTGGAGCTTCGGCCACATCTCGGCTGGGAACCCGAGCAGGAGGCCAATCATCTGGGCCGGTAGGGGTGCCGCCAACTCGCCGACCACCTCGGATCGTCCGCCGGCTAGCACGTCGTCTAGCAGGCCGGTGACCACGCCGCGGACGTGGTCCTCCCACCGACTGGTGGCCCGTGGGGTAAAGCGACGCGACACCACATTGCGACGCAGCGTGTGGTGGGGGTCGTCCAGGCCGATGATCGAGCGGTCCGCCGGAATGTTGGGCCGGTAGCCCCGCTCGGTTCCCGAGGAGACGAAGGTCTCCTTGTCCCGCTCGATGGCTACGACGTCGTCGTAACGGGAGATGCCCCACAGGTCGTTCACGGTGTCGCGGTGCACCGGGTCGTGCTCGCGCAGCCAGGCGTAGGTGGGGTAGGGGTCGCTGACGTAGAAATCGCCGTCCAGCAGGTCGATGCTCCGCGGCTGGTCCCTCGACATGGGCGGATCGTACGGTCGGGTCTGCGATCTGGGGGAAGCGGGTGTGGGCCCGCCACGGTTGCGACATGAGGGGAGGCGTTGTGCGAGCGGTCCGGACGGTGGACGGTGCGTTTCGGGTCGTCGAGGTCCCGGAACCCGACGGCGACGGCGTACTGGTCGAGGTGGCCTCGGCCGGAATCTGCGGATCTGACCTCCACATGGCCGGGTTCGGCCTTCCGGGCACGTTCGGACACGAGGTGGCGGGGCGCCTGGTCGACGGGACGTCAGTGGCCGTCCAGCCCACGGTGGCCTGCGGGACCTGCGATCGGTGCTCGGTGGGCGCCGCCCAGCAGTGTCGATCGATGGTCCTCTACGGCATCGGCCGGGACGGCGGGATGGCTGATCGCCTAGTTGTGGAACCGTCCTGCCTGGTGGCCCTCGACGATCGGATTCCGGTGGGTGACGCCTGCCTGGTGGAGCCGATCGCCGTCTCGATCCACGCTGTCCACGTCGGAGGCGTGGAAGCGGGCAACCGGGTGCTGGTGGTGGGCGGAGGCACCATAGGGCTGACCGCCGTGGCGGCGGCCCGCTACGCCGGCGCCGAAGTGGACCTTTCGGCGAAGCACCCCCACCAGGTAGAGGCTGGGGAGCGCCTGGGGGCCGGGACGGCCGCTACCGGGGAGTACGACGTGGTGGTCGAAGCGGCCGGCACCGAGGGAGCCTTGGCGACGGCCATAGACCGTGCCCGACCGGGCGGCACGGTGGCCATCCCCGGCGTCTACTGGGACGGGGTCGCCGTACCCAACGTCATGTCCATGTTCCTCAAGGAGGTCCGACTCCAGCCCTCGTCCATGTACGGGTGCTCGGGGCGCCACGGACCCAACGTGCGGGAGACCGACGAGGCAGCCGCCCTACTGGCCGCCGTTCCGGAACTGGTCAGCGCCGTGGTCACCCACCGGTTTGGGCTTGACGACGCTGAGGAGGCCTTCCGGGTGGCCGCCGACCGGAAGGCCGGGGCCATCAAGGTCGTCCTGGAGCCCTGACCCCGCAGGAGTGGTCCGTCAGGCCAAGACCATCGACGGGAACGGGAAGCGAGACTGGCGGGCGAAGACTTCGCGGACCAGGGGTTCGAACTCCTCCAGGGCCATCTCGTCGTAGTTTCGTTCAAAGCAGTTCTGGTCGTACTCGGCGCAAAAGGCGGCGCAGTCGTCGAACCACTCGTGCTCCCGTAATTGGTCCCGGGCGTTCGGGTCGGCGCCCAGGTGGTGGAAGTAGTAATACCCCTGGAACAGGCCGTGGTGCCGGACGATCCAGTGGGTTCGGTCGCCTACGTAGGGGCGGAGGATGTCGGCGGCCACCGCGCTGTGGTTCTCCGGAGCGATGGGGTCGCCCACGTCGTGGAACAGGGCGGCCACGACCATCTCGTTGTCCTCACCGTTGCGTAGCGCCCGGGTGGCACTCTGGAGGGAGTGGTGGAAGCGGTCCACCGGGTAGCCCAGGGTGGGCCCGGCCATGGCCTTCAGGGTGCCCAGCAGGTGGTCGGCCAGGTGGGCTGCCTTGTGTGCGGCCAACTCTCGGCCCAGCAGCTCGTAGTCCCCGGCGGTGCCGTCCACCATGTGTTCAAAGCTCACGGTCTCCATGGCTGCGCAGTCTGGCAGGCGTGGACCGTGGAACCCAGCCCGCTGGCCGGTGACGATCGACCAGTAGATTCGCCGCCGTGCCCGCCGTCGCCGTCTCCGGCCTGTCGAAGTCCTACGGGGACGTGGTGGCCGTGGATGACCTCTCGTTCACCGTGGAGCGTGGCGAGGTGTTCGCCCTGCTCGGACCGAACGGGGCCGGCAAGTCGACCACGCTGGAGATCCTGGAGGGCCACCGGAGTCGGGACGGCGGCGCGGTCGACGTGCTGGGCCGGGATCCCGGAGATGGCCATCGGGAACTTCGGGACCGCATCGGGATCGTCCTCCAGGAGGTCGGGATCGAACGGGAGCTGACAGTACGCGAGGTACTGGAGCATTACGGCGCCTGCTACTCGCGTCGCCTGCCGGTGGGCGAGGTGCTGGCCCTCGTCGGTCTCGACGGGCTGGGTGACCGGCGGACCCACCGCCTCTCGGGGGGCCAGAAGCGCCGGATCGACCTGGCTACCGGCCTCATCGGTGACCCGGACCTGTTGTTCCTAGATGAACCCACTACCGGCTTCGACCCGTCGGCCCGCCGCCAGGCCTGGGCGGTGGTCGACGGCCTACGGTCCCTGGGCAAGACGATCCTGTTGACCAGCCACTACATGGACGAGGTCGAGGCGCTGGCCGACCGCGTGCTGGTCATCGTCGGGGGCCGGGTGGTCGCCAGAGGAACACCGGCGGAACTGCGGGGCGACGCAGACCGAGAATCGTTAATCCGGGCCCGGTTCCCGGTAGAGGAGACAGGCACGGTGGACGACCTGCTGGGCCGGCTGGTGGGCCGGTCCTCGGTTCGCAACGGATTGTTGGAGGTCTGGACCCCAGCCCCGACCACCGACCTCCATCACCTCACCGGGTGGGCGGTGGAACGCGGGACGGCCCTCGACGGCCTGGAGGTGAGCCGGCCCACCCTGGAGGACATCTACCTAGACCTCATCTCCCAGAGAGACGGGGAGGAGAGCTCAGAACCCGGGGCGACCCACAATGGCTGACCGCTTTCCCTCTTCGGCTGGGCTGCTAGCCCGACAGATCGGTTACCAAAACCGCCTGTTCCGGCGGACGGCGATCTCGGCGTTCTTCACCCTGGCCTTCCCCCTGATCTTCCTGCTCCTCTTCGGGGCCATCTTTGAGGACATCAACGTGGCCTCCGGTCAGGTGGTTGCCGCCGCACAGTTCTACGCCCCGGGCCTAGCCGTGTTCACTGCCGTGTCGGCCACCTACACCAACATCGGGATCGTCACGGCGATCTACCGGGACGAGGGGGTTCTCATGCGGATCCGCAGTACGCCCCTTCCCCGGTGGGTATACATGGGCGGAGTGGTCGGCTCCGGGGTCCTCATCGCCCTCTTCGGCTCGTTGATCATGCTCGCCGTGGGCTTCGGGCTCTACGGCCTCGAGATGGAGGCCGACAGGATCCCGGCGGCTGTGGTCACCTTCGTAGTGGGGGTGGCGTCGTTCTCCCTGCTGGGCCTCGCCCTGGCGGCGGTCACGCCGTCCGGGCAGTCGGCCCCGGCGTTGGCCAACGCCACCATCCTGCCGATGGCCTTCATCTCGAACGTGTTCATCGTGGTGCCCGATCCGGCCCGCTGGCTGGATGTTGCCGGCGACGTCTTCCCGCTGAAGCCGTTCGTCGAGGCCTTCTACGCTGCCTTCGATCCGTTCCGGACCGGTTCAGCCTGGGAACCAGGCCTGCTGGCCAGGATCGCCGCGTGGGGCCTCTTCGGTGCCCTGGTCGCCGTCCGACGGTTCCGGTGGGAGCCGTCGACCGGCGGCGGGTCGGGAACCTCCCGGGGCCGACGCCGCCAGGGCTGACCTCCAGACGGCCGACTCGACAGGGTCGGACCTCAGCCCTCCAGCGCTACCAGGTCCTCGGGACCGTCCACGTCCCAGGCCAAGTCGGGGTCCAAGAGGCTGCGCCACGGCAGACCGAGCCGCTCGGCCTCGGCCACGTGGGCGGCGAACGAGCCCGGGCCGTAGGCGAACCGGAAGCCAGCCCGGGTCGGGACGACCACCACCGGTGTTCCATCGTGGTGGCGGTCGGGGACCAGGGTGATCCCGTCGAACGCCGCGCAGTGGTCCAGGCGGGTGGCCCGGGGCAGGTCGGCGTGGGCCACCACTACCGTGTCCACCCCACGTTCGGCCAGGGCGGCGACGCCGACCTCAACGGCGTGGTTGAGGCCGGGGCGATCCGGGCGAACCACGGTGGCACCCCGGCTGCGGGCCCATGCCTCCACCTCATCGTCGTCGCAGGCCACGGTGACTGGCAGGGGGGCTGCAGCGTCCATCACGGCCTCGGCCATGCAACGGGCCAGGTCGGCCCGGGCCTCGTCGTCCAGGGTCCCGACGAGGCGCTCCTTGGCCGCGCCGAAGCCCTTCACGGGGATCAGGACGGCCACCGATCCGGTCATCGGGCCACACTACGGCCGGGCCGGGGGGCGAGACCCGACGGGGTCCCGCCCGGGTCGGCGGGCCGGGCGCGCGTCGCCCCGTAGGGTGGCGTCATGTCGACCGGCGGCGTGACGAGGGCGGCGGTCCTGGGAGCCGGATCCTGGGGTACCACCGTGGCCGCCCTGCTGGCCCCCGTCGTGCCCACGGTGCTGTGGTCCCGGCGGCCCGACGTGGCCGCCGACGTGGCCGCCGGACGGGGCAATCGCCGCTACCTGGAGGGCCATTCCCTGCCTAGCTCGCTGGACGCCACCGACGACCTGGCGGCTGCCGTGGATGGGGCCGATCTGGTGGTGGTGGGCGTACCCACCGATGGCTTTCGGTGGGCGCTTTGCCAGGCCGTTCCCCACATCGGCGACGGGGTGCCGGTAGTCAGCCTGGCCAAGGGCTTTGAGCAGGGGACTGGCTTGCGGATGTCGGAGGTAGCGGCCGAAGTGCTACCCGGCCGACCGGTGGGCGTCCTGACTGGGCCCAATCTGGCCCGCGAGATCCTGGAGGGCCGCTCGGCGGCCACAGTGGTGGCGTCTACCGACCCCGACACTGCCGTCACCCTCCAGGGACTCCTAGCCACCGATCGGCTCCGCGTCTACACCAACGACGATCTGGTCGGCTGTGAGCTGGGCGGGGCCCTCAAGAACGTGATTGCCCTGGCCGCCGGACTGGCCGAGGGGCTAGAGACCGGGGACAACGCCCGGGCGGCTCTCATTACCCGGGGTCTGGCCGAGATGACCCGCCTGGGGGTGGCTCTGGGGGGCGACCCCATGACCCTGGCGGGGCTGGCCGGGCTGGGCGACGTGCTGGCCACTTGCATGAGCGCCCAGAGCCGCAACCGCTGGGTCGGGGAGCAGGTCGGCCGGGGCGCCGCCCCGGCGGACGTACTGGTGGGGATGTCTCAGGTAGCCGAGGGGGTGGGGGCTACCGTCGTGGCCTGCGACCTGGCCGCTACCGCAGGCGTCGAGGTCCCGGTGGTCGAAGGTGTCCGGTCGGTGTTCCACGAGGGTCGGCCGCCGATTGACGCCTGGTCGGCGCTCATGACCCGCCGTGCCGGGCCCGAGGTGTCGGGCTCCTGATGTTCCGGTTCCGTAACCGTTCGGGGTCCCGTCGCGTCCCGGTTCCCGCGGCGGTCGGAACCCGGGTGGGCACCGACGACGGGTTCCGGGCCGTGGTCGACACACGGTCTGTCGTGCAGCCGCTGGGTAGCGGCCACCGGGTGGAGTGGTGGGTAGGCGGTGGGGACCGCTGGTACGACCCGTCTACAGAGGCTGCAGTGCGCCAGGTCCGGCCGGGGGCGGCACCAGTGCTCGAGACGCGCCTGCGGGTTTCCGGCGGTGACGTGGTGGCCACCACCTGGGCCGCCGTGGGACGAGGATCCACGGGGCCGGCGGTGGTCGTCGAGCTAGCCAACGAGACGCCGGTTCCGGTGGCCGTGGCCGTGGCAGTCCAGGCTGCTTCCGGGGGCCAGGTTCGGCGCATGTCCGCAGACGGCCGGCGCCTGTTGGTCGACGGGACCACGGCGGTGGTGGTGGACCGGGAACCCGGCCGCTACGCCCTAGTGGATGCCGCCCAGGACCTGTGGGCCATGGTCTCCGGGGGCGGGGCGCAGGTGGAGCCGCCCCGTTCGGTCCGCTGCCGGATCGGGGCTGCGGCGGGCGCCCTGGTGGTCCCACTGCCCCACCGGGCCTCCCTGCGCTTTGCCATACCGGCCGCCGACTTGGTGGAGAACCCGTCGGCTTCCTTCCCCGACGCGGACCGGGTAGCAGCCGGATGGACGGCCCGGTTGGTTGACGCGGCCACTGTCGACATTCCAGACGGGGCGCTGTCTGCCGGAGCCCCCCGGGCCCTGGTTGACCTGCAACTGGCCGAGCCGACGGCCGTCGGCGCCGTCGAGCTGGCCCGGTGGGGTCTGGGCAGGCAGGCCGTGGAAACACTGGCCGCCACATCGGATCCGGCGGCCGAACGGTTGGTGGCGGCCGCCCACCTCTGGCGCCTCCACCGGAATCCGGCCTGGTTCGAGGGTCCATCGGGCCTATCTCTGGAGGATCTGGTCCGGGCATCGGCCGACCGGGTCGAGGCAGCGGGCGCCCTCGGGGTGCTGGCCGACTTGCTGTACGCCCGGGGGGAGGCTCGGTCGGCTGCCGACGCCAGGGAGGCGGCAGCCGGAGTGGCCCTAGCCAGCCTGCCACCGACCGATCCGCCCACGACAACGCTGCGCCACTTATCGGACTGCCTGGCCTGGGAATCGATCGACGGTCTAGACCTTCTCACCGAGATGCCCGACGCCTGGCTGGGTGGGGGCATCGAAGTGCACGGCCTGGCCACTCCCCACGGCCGTCTGGGCTACGCCGTGCGTTGGCACGGCGACCGGCCAGCCCTGCTGTGGGAACTGGACCGTTGGGACGGCCGGCCGGTGGTCCTCCGGGTCCCCGGACTGGACACCGCCTTCTCGACCGATGAGCCGACCGGCGAGGCCCTCCTGGCCGCTCCGGCCGGTCGGGTTCCGCCTCGGTCGGCAGCGGCGTCCCCGCCCGACGGGGGAGAGTTCTTCTAGGGTCGCCCCATGGCCGGTCGGAACCGCATGCGGGCGGCCCTGCGTGGCAAGGCCCCGGGGCTGGTCGCCGAACGCCAGATGTGGGAGGCCGGGCACGCCGTGGTGGCCGGCATGGACGAGGTGGGGAAGGGCGCCTGGGCCGGGCCCCTGACCGTGGCCGCCGTGGTTCCCGCTCGGACCCGGCGAATCACCGGCGTCCGTGACTCCAAGATGCTGACCGAGCCAGAGCGGGAGGCGCTGTACGAGCGGATCACCGGCTGGGCCGAGGCGTGGGCCGTCGGGCACGCCTCCAACAACGAGTGCGATGACCTGGGCATGTCCGAGGCCCAGCGACTGGCCGCCCGGCGAGCCCTTGATGGCCTGGGCCGGGAGGTGGACCGGGTGCTTCTGGACGGCCGCTGGGACTTCGTGGGCGGCGGCCGGGCCCGCACCATCGTGCGGGGAGATGCCATCAGCCTGTCGATCGCCGCCGCCTCGGTGGTGGCCAAGGTGACCCGGGATCGGATCCTGCGGGAAGCCGACCGACGGTTCCCGGGGTTCGGGTTCGCCGCCTCCAAGGGCTACCCCAGCCCAGTACACAGGGCGGCCCTGCGCGAACGGGGTGCTACCACCTACCACCGGAGGTCCTGGTCGTTCATGGCGGACCTCCCACCGGTCGGGGAGCCGCCCCGGAGCCGGGCCGACGCTCCGGCCCGACTCTTCTGATCCGCCCGCGTCGGTTCGGGCGCCGCGTCGCTACCGTGCGGCCCGTGCAGCGCACCATCCGACTCCTGTGGCTCCTCGTGGGCTGGACGGCCGTGGTGTGGGTCGGCCGCCTCCGCAACGTCCTGGGGGAGGACGGGCTGACCGCGGGGGCCCGGGCGTGGCGGATCCTGATCGCCGGGGTCTTCCTGGTGGCCGCTGCCCTGGTCGCCACCCTGCCCCTTGGCCTCTGGCACCGGCGTCCCCTGGGTTCGACACGCTTGGTGTCCGTCTTCTGCCTGTGGACGATCGTCTTCTGGGCCGTGCGGGGTGGTGGCCTCCTGTTCGCCGAGCACGAGGCGGGATTCAAGGTCGCTCACACGATGTTGGCTCTCGTTTCCATCGGTCTGGCCGTACTCCTCCAACGGGCCGACCGGGCCGTGGGCCACGGCGCCCCCGTCGACGACCGCTAGCCTCACCGGCTTATGGGCCAGCCGATCACCGTCGTCGAGAAGCCGTCGTCCCGAACCGGGGTCGTCCGGTACGAGACCAACCGTGCCCTGACCGGTATGGGCCACGAGCGCTACCGGGTCGGTGACGAGATCCTGGGCACTGCCCCGGCTGACGAGCTGGCCCGCCGCCTTTTCGACCGAGGCGGGATCACCGGAGTCCACGTGAACGGCAACGTGGTCACTGTCGAGCTGACCGAAGCCGAAGCCGAAGCCGAGGGCATTGACGAGGTCATCGCCAGCCTCTACCTGTACTGGGTGGAGGGCGTCGAGGTTCCGAGCGACGACGAGCTGATGGGCGCCGACGGCTGACGCCTCACGGCCGTCCGTCCGTTGGCGTTGGATGACTGTCGGCTGATCGTGCATGACGAGGTGGGCGTCGGGCCGCACCCGACGCCGTGGCCGGAGGACGACCGGTTGGACCCAGAGTTGCTGGCCGCCGGGGATCGGCGCAACGTGGCCGACCGCTACCGGTACTGGAAGCTCGAGGCCATTGTCGAGGACCTGGACGGACGTCGTCACCCCTTCCATGTGGCGGTGGAGAACTGGGAGCACGACCTCAACATCGGCACGGTGATCCGCAACGCCAACGCCTTCCTGGCTGCCGGGGTCCACATCGTGGGACGCCGCCGTTGGAACCGTCGGGGGGCCATGGTGACCGACCGCTACCAGCACGTGGCCCATCACCCGACGGTGGAAGATCTGGTGGAATGGGCTGACAGGCGTGACCTGCCCCTGGTGGGGATCGACAACCTCCCCGGCTCGGTGCCCCTCGAGGAGGCCGGACTGCCTGAGCGGTGTGTGCTGGTATTCGGACAGGAGGGCCCCGGCCTCTCGGAGGCCGTCCGGGCCGCGGCGACTGCGATCTGCTCCATCGCCCAGTACGGCTCCACCCGGTCCATCAACGCCGGGGTGGCTTCGGGCATCGCTATGCACGCTTGGATTCGCCAGCATGCAGGGCAGCCACCGGCCTGATCCTCCACTCTGCCGGGCGCTCTTGCCAGTATCGAACAAATGTTCGATACTGAAGCGTGGCCCGGCCCTTCCCGCTTCCCGCCTCCCTGCTGGCCGAACCCGAGCCCTTCGACGACCTCTTCCCGGGGGAGCGGACCGTCCCCGTCCCGGTCGGCGGTCGGCCCGTGGTCCCGCTGGACGAGGTGGTCCGTCGGATCCGGCCCACCGCGCCAGCCGCCGACCAGACCCTCCCGGTGTTGCCTGCCCTGGTCGGCCTGTTCCCCAACGGGTTGCGGCGGGGGAGCACGGTAGGCGTGTCGGGGAGCGGGGCCCGCTCGCTGGCTGTGGCCCTGATGGTCCGAGCTGTGGCAACCGGATCGTGGGTCGCGGTGGTCGGGGACCCGGACCTGGGTCTGGCCGCGGTGGCCGAACAGGGCCTGACCCTGGAGCGTCTGGTGGTCGTGGACCAACCGGATCTGGCGGGGTGGGTGGCGGTGGTGGCCACCCTCGTCGGGGCACTCGACCTCGTTCTGGTGGCACCCCGGCATCGGATCGGGGTGGGCGACGCCCGGCGGCTGGCCGCCCGCTGCCGTGAGCGGGGCTCGGTGCTGGTCCACCGGGGCGACGGATCATGGCCGGCCCGTCCGGACCTGAGCCTGGCTATCGAACGGACTACCTGGATGGGGCCGGATGGGGGCTACGGACGGCTGCGGGTCCGTCAGGCAAGGATCGTCGCGTCGGGCCGGGGGCTCCCCCCGGCCGGCCGTCGGGTCGATCTCTTGCTGCCGGGCCCCGACGGGGTACCGGCAGGTCCGTGACCCCGGGTCCTCGGACCCTGGTGGTCCGGTGTCCCGATTGGCCGTTGACCGTCCAGGGCGTCGGGCCGGGTGAGCCGGCCCTGGTGTTGTTCGCCGGACAGGTCGCGGCCACCACAATGGCCGCCCGACGGGCCGGAGTGGTCCGGGGGCAGCTGAGGCGAGAAGCCCAGTCCCGGTGTCCCGGCGTCCGGGTACTGGAGCGGGACGAGGCCCTGGAAGCTCGCTGCTTCGAGGGTGTGGTGTCGGCCCTCGGGGCGGTCACCCCGTGGGTGGAGGTGCAACGTCCCGGGATCTGTGCCTTCGGTGTCCGGGGACCGGTCGGCCTGTTCGGCGGGGAGGTGGGTCTGGTGGACCGGACGGCGCAGGTGGTGGCGGTGGCCCTGGGTGCTGTCGCTAGGTCGGCCGATGCCCACCCGGGGTGCCGGATCGGGCTGGCCGACGGGGCGTTCACCGCCGATCTGGCCGCCCGGTCAGCGGCCGGGGGGTCTCTGGTGGTCCCCCCCGCGGGAAGCCCGGCCTTCCTGGCCCCGCTTCCTGTTTCGGTGCTGGGCCGGCCCGGGTTGGCCGACGTGTTGGTCCGCCTCGGGCTGGTCACCCTGGGGGCCTTCGCCGCTCTCCCGGCTGCAGACGTCCTGGCCCGTTTCGGCTCCGAGGGCCGTGACGCCCACCGCCTAGCCTCCGGGATTGACGAGCGCCCGTCTGAGGTTCGCCCTACCCCGCCGGACCTGGCGGTCTCGGCAGCGTTCGACCCGCCGGTCGACCAGGTGGATCGGGCCGCCTTCGCCGCCCGGGCCCTGGCCGGCGACCTCTACGAGCAGTTGTCGGGACGGGGGTTGGCCTGCACCCGGGTGGTGGTGGAGGCGGAGACGGAGCACGGGGAGCGGTTGGCCCGACGGTGGCGGGACGAGGGAGTGCTGGGGCCGGGTGCGGTGGCCGACCGCGTCCGGTGGCAACTCGAGGGCTGGCTCCACGGGCCACCGGCCGTCCGCCCCTCGGCGGGGATTGTCAAACTGATGCTGGTTCCGGACGAGGTGGTGCCGGCCACCGGCCGGCAACCGGGGTTCTGGGGCGGGGCCTCGGCAGCCGATGAGCGGGCAGCCCGGGCCTGCTCCCGGGTGGAGGGCTTGCTGGGTCCTGGATCGGTGCGGGTGCCGGTGTGGCGGGGAGGTCGGGACCCAGCGGACCGCCTAGCCCTGGTGCCGTTCGACGGCCAGCAGGCCGACGGGTCCGTGGGAGCCGGTCGGGTGATCGGCCGTGCTGAGTGGCCCACGGGGACGGATCGGATCGTGGGTTCCCCCGACGGTGACCCCCCGTGGCCGGGGGCGTTGCCCAGTCCCTCGCCGGCAGCTGTCCACGTTGCCCCAGTGGCCGTCCGGGTGCTCGACGCGACGGGACGTCTGGTGGTCGTGGACGGTCGGGGAACACTGTCGGGGCTACCGCACGTCTTGGTGCCGGACGGGGGCCCGGACCTCCGTATAACCGCCTGGGCTGGGCCATGGCCGGTTGACGAGCGCTGGTGGGATTCGCTGCGCCGTCGGCGGCGGGTCCGCCTCCAGGTGGTGGCAGACGACGGGACGGCCCGGCTGCTGGTCCTGGAGGTGGGGCGGTGGGCTATCGCCGCGACCTACGACTGAGCGGTGACCGGACGGGATAGACGGGGTAGGTTCCCGCCCACCCCGACGGCCCGTGCGGATCGTCGACTGGAAGACGGAGGTGACGGTGTCCGAACGAGAGGAGATGGACTGGGCCCGCTACGGGACCGCGGTGCGCGAGCTGGCCCAGATGGTGGCCGACGACGGCTACCGGCCCGACATGATCCTGTCCATCGCCCGGGGTGGTCTCTTCGTGGCCGGTTCTCTGGGCTATGCCTTGGCCGTCAAGAACCTCTATGTGATGAACGTGGAGTACTACACCGGGGTCGATGAACGGCGGGACATTCCGGTGGTCCTACCGCCGTACGTTGATTGGGTGGATCTGGGTGACCAGCGCATCCTGATCGTCGACGACGTTGCCGACACCGGCCATACCCTGGCCTTGGTCCGCGAGACGGCGCTGGCCCAGGTGGCCGAAGTCCGGGAGGCGGTGCTCTACCAGAAGCCGCAGTCCATGGTCGACTGCCAGTACGTGTGGCGTCACACCGACAGGTGGATCAACTTCCCGTGGTCCACCGAACCTCCGGTGGTCGACCTCGAGGGAGCTGGAACGAGCGTCCTGGACGCCTGACTCCACCGTCGGCGTCCCCGGCGGACCGCCTCAGGCGTGGATAGGGGCCCGGTCGGTCGACCACTCCACGGTCCGCTCCAACTGGCCACCCACCGACAGCAGCCGGTCCTCCCGGCCGTAGGCCGCCACCAGCTGAACCCCGACAGGTAGGCCGTCCGAGGAGCCGAGGGGCAGAGAGATGGCCGGCTGTCCTGACGTATTGAACGGCGAGGTGAATAGCGAGTAGGGGATGGACGCCCGGGATCCCCGGACCGGGTCGTCGTCGCTGGGTGTGAGCTCGCCGAGCCGTGGTGGGGGCAGGGCGGTGGTCGGGGTGAGAAGGAGGTCGAAGTCCTCCCACCAGGTGGCCATGCTCCGGCGCCAGCGACCGATGATCCCCTGGGCCCGGAGATAGTCGGGGGCGGTCCAGTCTCGGCCGCGCTCGGCCAGGAACCAGGTTCCCGGCTCCACGTCGTCGGCGGTCACCTCCCGGCCCAACTGCTCGCCCAGGGTCATCAGGCTTACCACGGCACCGGTCGACCAGTGAACGGTGAAGGCCCACGCCAGGTCGTTCATCTGGCTGAGCTGGGTGAACGCCTCGGGTCGCGACTCCACCACCTGGTGGCCCAGGTCGGACAGCAGATCGGCGGTCCGACGGGCTGCCTCTTCGCAGTCGGCGTGGGTAGGCACCCGGTGGTTGTCGGCCATAAGCCCGATGCGGAGGCGTCCCGGGTCAGTGCCGACTCGCTCCGCGTAGGGTCGTCCATGGTCCGGTGCCACCACGCCGTCGCCCGGGAACGGGATGGCACAGGCATCCAGGATGGTCGCTGTGTCGCGCATGGTGTGACAGACCACGTGCTGGCAAGAGAGGCTCCATTCCTCGCGCGGCCCTTGGGACACCCGTCCCCGTGAGGGCTTAAGCCCGACCAGGCCGCACATGGCGGCCGGGATACGGATCGAACCGCCACCGTCGCTGGCGTTAGCCGCAGGCACCATGCCGGTCGCCACGGCGGCGGCTGCCCCTCCGGACGAGCCACCAGTGCTGTACCCGGTGTTCCACGGGTTCCGGCACGGCCCGGTGGACGTCGGTTCGGTGGTGGCCACCAGGCCCAGCTCCGGGGTGTTGGTCCGGCCGACGATCACGAACCCGGCCTCCTTGTACCGAGTGACCAGGTTGGCGTCTTCGTCGGCGGTGAACCCGGCGTCCTTCAGGGCCTGGACACCGCCGTGGTGGGGTTGTCCGGCTTCGGTGGCCCACAGGTCCTTAATGAGCATGGGAACACCCCGGAACGGTCCGTCGGGAAGGTCGGGGGAGGCGGCCAGAGCTAGCGCCTGGTCGAACTGCCGGTGGATGACAGCGTTGATCTCGCCGTCTAGGCGCTCAATGCGGTCGATGGTGGCTTGTACGGCCTCGACCGGCGAGAGTTGCCCATCGCGGATCAGGGCGGCCAGGCCGACAGCGTCTACCTGGGCCAGCTCGTCTTCGGGGAGGGAGCCGCCAGTCATGGCGCCGGACCGTACCGGCGGGCCGAGCGGCAGGCCGTGTCGGGCTCAGTCGCCGCCAGCCCGCTCCAGGTAGTTGTAGACGGTGAAGCGGCTGACCCCAAGAGCCTCGGCCACATCCTCCACCGACTTGCGGAGCGTGAAGGCCCCCCATTCGTTCAGGAGGGCCACCGCCTCTTGCTTCTGGGCCCGGTCCATCTCCGAGCGCGGTATTCCCATCTCGCGCTCGACGGCCAGCAGCAGGGTGTCCAGGGCATCATGGAGGTCGGGCCGTCTGAGACCGCCGACCAACTCACCCTCCCAAAACAGGGGGAGATCGGCCCCTGTGACCCGTTCGGCGTCGTGGACGGTGGCTCCTAGCGCATCGGCGATCGGCTGAATGGCCTCAATCAGGGGGTGGACGGGGCTGGCCACAGGGGAACCCTAGCCAACTTCCAGAAGTTGACAAAATGTTGACGCGAGCCCGATGGGACGGCAGCATGGAGGGGTGACGGTCACAATCGCGCGCACGCTCAATGCCGCCTGTGCGGCCTTGGCCGCTGACCCGGGGGCGCTGGTCCTGGCAGGTGGAACAGACCTCATGGTCGAGGTCAACCGCGGCGGCCGCACGGTCGGCGACGTGGTGGTCATCGACCGGGTTCCCGAACTGCAGGGATGGGACCGCGAGGGAGACGTGCTGCGTTTGGGAGCGTCGTTGACCTACGCCGAGATGGCCGATCCGGCGCTTGCCTCGTTGGTCCCGGCCCTCGCCCAGGCTGCTCGGACCGTCGGCTCACCGCAGATCCGGGCCGCTGGCACCATCGGCGGCAACCTGGCCACCGCATCACCAGCCGGCGACACCCTGCCCGTGCTGGCCGCCCTGGACGCCGAGGTGGAGATCCGGTCGCACCAGGGTCACCGGACGGTTCCCCTTGACGAGTTCGTGATCGGCGTCAAGGCCAACGACCTGGCTCCGGGCGAGCTGATCGCCGCTGTCCGGGTCCCCGTACTGGACGGACCCCAGGAGTTTCTTAAGGTCGGACCGCGTAACGCCATGGTCATCTCGGTGGCCTCTCTGGCCCTCGTGGTCGACCGGGTCGGACGCACCGTCCGGGTGGGGCTGGGATCGGTGGCCCCGGTGCCCCTGCGGGCCATTGAGGCCGAGGTGATGATCGCTGCCCGCCTTGACTGGGTGGGAGGTCGGTCGCCGACGATCCACGACGTTGAGCGGTTCGCCGAGTTAGTGGCCGACGCCACCCGGCCTATCGACGATCACCGGGGAGCGGCCGACTATCGACGCCACTCGGGCGGGGTGCTGGCCCGTCGGGCCCTTGTCCGAGCCTTTGGGGAGCCGACGCCGTGACCGGCCCGTACGGGCTGACCGTCAACGGCCGCCGCCACGAGGTGGTTGATGGGTGGGTCGGCGAGAGCCTGCTGTTCGTGCTTCGGGAGCGACTGGGCCTCCCAGGGTCCAAGAATGCCTGCGAAGAGGGCGAGTGCGGCTCCTGCACGGTGCGACTGGACGACCGGCTGGTGTGCAGTTGCCTGGTGTTGGCCGCCC